>JAQTQS010000036.1 GCA_028712125.1 Candidatus Altarchaeota archaeon | reverse complement strand
AAAGTCCTGATTGGGAACCTGACCAACGGAAACCGCGTAGAGACGTACGTCATAAAAGGGAGGAAAGACTCCGGCATAATAGGCATGAACGGCGCGGCCGCCCACCTGTGCAAAATCGGGGACAAGATACTGATAATGAGCTTCGCACTTCTGGACGAAAAGGAAGTAAAGAAGCACAAGCCGAAGATAATATTCCTGGACTGGAAAAACAGGGTAAAGAAGGCTAATTAGCCTACCTGAAGAATCTACTTAAGTCCAAAATAATTGCCATATACTATTCCATCTTAGCCCCAATGGACGTCATCGCCTTGACGAATCCGGGGAACGTTACGCCCACGTATTCCTTGTCCTTGATTTCAGTTTTGCCTTCGGCACGAAGGCCTGCTATTGCTAGCGCCATTACTATGCGGTGGTCGCGCCAGCTGTCGAGGAGCGTTCCCTTTAGTCTTCCGCCTGTGATGTCAAGGCCGTCCGGGTTTTCCTTTATGTCCGCGCCCATTTTCTTGAGTTCGGCTGCCATTGCCTTTATGCGGTCGCATTCCTTCAGCCTTGCGTGGGCGGTGTTGTGGATTAGCGTCCTGCCTTCAGCAAGAGAGCCGAGTACTGCGGTTATTGGCAGCAAGTCGGGGCTGTTGCCAAGGTCGGCCTTTATGCCGTGGAGCCTGCCTGTTCCCGTGACGGTCACCTCGTTTTCGCCGATGCTGACGTCTGCGCCCATCTCTTGGAGGATTGCAAGTATCTTTTTGTCGGCCTGCCTTGAGCCCGAGAAGAGGTTGCGGACTGTGACGCGGGACTCGGTCAGCGCCGCGGCCGCAAGGATGAATGCCGCGGAAGAGTAGTCGCCTTCAACGGTGTATTCCGCGGCCTTGTACATCTGGTCGCCTGGTATGATGAACTGCACGTGGTTTTGCGGCCTTATGATGACCTTGAATTGCGAGAGGAGGTCGACTGTCATGTCCACGTAAGGCCTTGACTTAAGGTCGCCGGTTATGTTGATGGTGCTGTCTTTTACGGCGAGCGGCAATGCCATCAATAGCGCTGATATGAACTGGGAGCTTATGTCCCCGCGTATGGTGCACGGCCCGCCGAGCAAAGGGCCTTCGACGGTCACCGGCGGGCAGCCTTTGGTTGATTGCGCCTTGACGCCGACCTGCTTTAATGCGTCCAAAAGCGGCTCAATCGGCCGCTTTCTTATCGACTCGTCGCCCGTGAGCGTGACCTTGCACTGGCATAGGCTTGCTATTGCGGTCATCAGCCTTATTGTGGTTCCGGAGTTCAGAGTGTCGATGATTCCCGTAGGCTTTTTGGGAAGACCGACGACTCCGTTAATCTCAAGGCGATTTTCCCGGCGCTTGATGATTGCGCCGAGGCTTTGCGACGCGAGCATGCATGCCTTGGTGTCCTCTGAGAACAACGGGTCGTTTATTATGGATGTCCCTTCGGCGAGCATTGCGGCCGCGACCGCGCGGATTGTATAGCTCTTGCTTGCGGGAGCCTTGACTTCCCCCTCAAGGCGACTGGCGGGCGTTACTGACAGGTTCATCTTTGTAGGTAGACCTTTTCAAGCAGCAGCATGAATACGAGCGTTATGAATATCATCATCGAGGCCGGGAACATCCAGTGCATGAGCGTGTCGATTAGCTCCTCCACCCCGTGCCTGTAGAGCAGGTATGAGCCCGATATTACCGCGAACACGACGGTTATCATAAGCTCGTACTTAACGTCTATTATCCTGCAAACCTCGCGAACGACGCTCATCTCAACTCCTCCACCAGCTTGCGGGCCTGCCTGCCTGCCTCGACGCGTTTCTTCTGGTGCTCGATGAGGAATCTCTCAAGCAGGCCTGCGCAGTTCTTCTTGCACTCGCCGCACATTATCATGCCGGACTCGCATTTAGCGCGCATTTCCTCAAGCTTTTTGTCGTCTTCGATGAGATGATAGCGGCATAATTCGTATACCGAACAGGAATCCGGAACGCCGCCAAGCTTCTTCTGCTCTTCGACAGTCGCCCGGCCGCCGGTCTTCGCGGACATGACCTTCTTTTTAGCGACCTCGGGCGCGTCCGTCAGGGCTATGTAGCTTGCAGGATTGCTAGAACTCATCTTCCCCCCCGAAAGGCCGCTCATGAACGTGTGATAGGTCGCAGACGGGGCAACCATTTTGTAGGAGTGCGCCATCCTTGCAGCGATGTCCCTTGTGAGCCTTATGTGCGGGTCCTGGTCGACCCCCACAGGGACGACTGTAGGCTGCGGGCCGGAAAGTTGAGGATGGAGTATGTCAGCGGACTGCGTGATTGCTGAGAAAATCTTTCCGGTTGTGATTTCACCGTATATGGCCTTTAGCTCGTTGAACGTCACCTCCTTTGACATCATGTCGCGCAGGCGGTAGTAAGGAACCTTGTAATCGGTCTGGAACCAGAATGTGAAAGGCGGCTTGAGGCCGAGCGCTAAGTAGTTAGTCAGATATTCGGTTATCGCAATCTCCCGCGCTTCGGCGAGGGGTATGTTACGCACAACGTAAGCCTCAAGGTCTGCCGCGCATACGTACACGCTTGCCCCGCACGACTGGTGCCATATTATCTGGTCCGCGACCATCTTATGGCCGAAGTGGAACTTTCCAGAAGGCATGAGCCCTGTCATCATGACGTAAGGCTTCTTTTTTAGTATCGAGTCGGCAATCCTTCCAAAGTCCCGGTGGCCGAATATTATGCCGCGGCGGATGTAGCGGTTTGCCTTGAATGCTTCGCGGTAGGGCTCCATCGGTTCGATTCCGAAGTCAGTCATCAGCCGGCGGTAGTCCTGCACTTCTCCGCTGCCCCATGGGTCGATTCGCTCTGCCATCGTTTCAGCCGTATCTCTTGGTATAGCGCTCAAGGGTCTCGCGCCATTCGTCCTCAAGCCTGATGTCGTACTTGTTGGCTATCTTGAGTATTAGGTACAGCAAATCCATGAGTTCGCCAGACATCTCCTTGCGGTCGGCGCATCCCTTCTTGTAGCCTTCCTCCTTAAGAATCTCCCTCGCTAATTCCCCAAGCTCCTCCACCGCATGAAGGGCCGCCTGCGCAGGCGTGTCGGAATCCCAGCCGTGCTTCCTGTCGAATTCGGCCACGTCGCGCTGCATCCGAGTTATATCCGTCATACCCCATTAAGTATACGATGAGCAGGTTAAAACCGCCGGCGCTGGAGAATGACATCGGCATCGGATGCTATAAAACGGACACTGAAGGCATAGGCGGGAGGATTAAGCAAAAGCCTGAAGAGTTCATTGTCGAGGAGGTGACGCCGGAGGGGATAGTGCTGGAAATCGGTAAAAACGCCATTACGACACCCGCTGGACGACTAGGGCCTTACCTGCATTGCACGCTTGAGAAGAGAAATTGGGACACAATGCGGGCTGTCAAGGAGATTGCAGGCAGGCTCGGTATAAGCCAGAAGAGGGTCGGCTATGCCGGGACCAAGGACAAGCGGGCGCTCACAACCCAGCGAATATCGGTCTATGGGAAGACCATTGAGGACGTATCGGCAGTCTATCTTGCGGACATCACGCTGCGGGACTTCGAGTATGAAGACGACGGCATCGGCCTCGGGAGCCTTGGCGGTAACCGGTTTACCATAGTCGTACGCGGCATCATGCTGGACGAGGGGACGGCGCGCGGGCGCATCGAAGCCGTCTCCAATGGCATTGCGTCCGGCGTCCCTAACTTTTTCGGTGTCCAGCGGTTCGGCACAACCCGCCCCATCACACACCTTGTGGGAAGGGAGATGGTGAAAGGCAACATCGAAGGCGCTGTTATGATTTACCTGACGATGGCGTTCGATGAAGAGAACAGCGAGGCGTCAGCCTGCAGGAAGGAATTGGCCGAAACCAGAGACATAAAGGCCGCATTGAAGAATTTTCCCAGGAACATGGGCTACGAGCTTGCGATGCTAAACCATCTTGCAGCAAGGCCCGGCGACTATGCGGGCGCGATAATGGCGCTTCCCTTGGGACTTGGGAAGATGTTCGTCCATGCCTATCAGTCGTATGTATTCAACCGCAGCCTTAGCAGGTATATCGAAGCCGGCCTTGCGGTCGAGCGCCTTCCATTGGTCGGGTTTGAGAGCATTTTGGATGAGTACACCGCAATGATTCTGGACGAGGAGAATGTCACCCCTGCGGAATTCAGGATACGGGGCATGCGGGATTATTCCTCAAAGGGGGACATCAGGGATTGCTATGAGCCGGTAGAAGGCTTCAAGCTGATTGAAATCAGGCCTGACGAGGCGGCAGGGGAGGGAAACGCGGCCGTTCTGCGGTTCACCCTCAGGCCGGGCGCTTATGCAACGACGCTGCTTCGGGAGTTCATGAAGAACGAGTACTGGAAGTGAGCAAAGTTTATTACAAGCCGATGACAATAATTTAGGGTAATGACGGGTTTATCATGGAAATACGAACCAAGACGCTGTTATTCATCACCGCAAGCACGATAATCCTTCTGGCGGTTTTGTACACCCTGTCGGAATCAATCCTAATGGGTAGTTTTGAAGAGTTTGAGCGGCAAAATACCGGACAGAACGTTGAAAGGGTTTTGGATGCCGTGGACAGCGAAAGGTCCGACCTGAACGGGATAGCAAGAGACTGGGCGGCGTGGGACGACACGTATAAATTCATACAAGACGGCAATGACGCCTTCATACTGTCAAATATCCATCCTGAAGTATTCGTCAACAACCGCATTAACGTCATGCTGTTCATCAACTCATCGGGAAACGTAATATTCCACAAGGCATTAGACCTCCAAACAAGAGAGGAGATTCCACTGCCGCAGGGTATCGAAGAATACACAACCGGTACGGCAATACTGCTAAGCCACGACGACCTGAACGGTAACATGAGCGGTATCATCAGCCTGCCGGGAGGGCCGATGCTGGTGACGTCATGGCCCATAGTTAAAAGCCTCGGGGACGGACCTGTGAAAGGTACGTTGATATGGGGCCGCGCCATAGACGGTTATGAGGTGGGGCGCATTTCCAAGCTAACGCACCTGCCGGTGGCCATGGAGACTTTTAGCGGGGGGCAGTCTTCGCCTGACTTTGAGGAGGCGTTTTCACAACTTGGCGAATCACCAGGGATTTTCATCAAGCCGCTGGGGGAAGATGCCATAGCAGGCTATGCGCTCATGAAGGACGTATACGGCAGGCCCAGCGTCGTATTCCGCGTAAAGATGCCGAGGGATGTCTATCAGCAGAGCAAGACGACCACTAGGTATTATATCGGTTCATTGCTCCTGGTTTCGATAGTGTTCTCGGCCGGCATTATGATGCTATTGGAGCGGGTGGTGCTCTCGAGGATGGCAAAGCTGGATGACGCGTTCACGCGTATCGGAGCCAGCGGCGACCTTTCAACGAGGGTTCCCATCGAGGGCGAAGACGAGCTCTCGAAACTTGCGTCTGAGATGAACCGCGCATTGAGCGAGCTGGAGCGCTCGCAGACTGAGCGCCAGAACGTAATGGAGAAGTTATCGTCATCTGAAAAACTGTTCCATGAGCTCTTTGAGAATTCAGTGGACCCATTGCTTGTCCTGGACGAGCGCGGGGGGGTACTTGCGGCGAATACCAAGATGGAGGAGACGTCAGGCTACACCATACAGGAGATGATGGCGGAAGGTTTTGTTGCAAAAAGGCTGTACACCGCCAAGAGTTCGGCCGTTGTCATGATGAACCTCTCCAAGAGGTTCGCCGGATTCTATATAAACCCCTATGAAGTGGAAGTAGTCCGAAAAGACAAGTCTGTCATCCCGGCTGAGATAAATTCGAGGCTGATAACATTCAAGGGGGAAAAGGCCGACCTGGTCGCACTTAGGGACATAACCGAGCGTAAAAAGGTGGAGAGCATGAAAGAGGAGTTTTTTACATCGGTCACGCACGAGCTAAAGACTCCGATAACGAGCATCATCAGCTTTACGGACTCGCTCGCTAACAGCAAGGCCGGGCCGGTTAACGAGCAGCAGAGGGAGGTGTTGGATTATGTCATGCAGGAAGCGGTAAGGTTAAAACAGCATGTTGAGAGGATTCTTACCATGTCGAAACTGGAGCAGGGGATTGAGATGCACATGCGTGAGGCTGATTTTGAGGAGGTAATAGACAAGGTGATTCGTAATTTCACGCCACACGCAATGGAAAAGCACATCACCCTCTCGAAGGATGTCGCGTCAAAGCTGCCGAAAGTCACATGCGACGTGGAGCGGATGAGCGACGTGGTTAACAATCTGGTCGGCAACGCGGTAAAGTTTACCAGAGAGGGCGGCAGCGTTGTTGTTGGAGCGCGGGAGCAGAACAACTGCCTCCTGGTGAAGGTGTCGGACACTGGCATCGGCATACCAAAGGAGGACGCCGGCGGGATATTCACAAAGTTTTTCCAGGTCGACCCGTCAAAGACGAACGTAATCGGCGGCTCGGGCCTCGGCCTTTACATATGCAAGAGGATTGTTGAATTGCACAAGGGGAGGATATGGTTTGAAAGCGTTCCCGGCGAGGGAACCACTTTTTACTTTGTGTTACCATTAAAGTAATCGGTATATACGCTAATGGCCAAGAACATCATAATCGTTGACGACGAGCCGCACATCGCGAAGGCGATACATCTGGCGTTGTCCGGGGAGGGTTACAACCTTAGGATGGCGTCGACCGCCAACGAGGCGTGGAAGCTGGTAGACAAGGATACTGATTTGTTGCTTTTGGATATCATGATGCCTGGCATGCGGTCCGTTGATTTGATTCAGACGATTAAGGACCACGGGCTTTCAAAGGTCAAGTGTATTTATGTCAGCGCGGTTCCGTTCACTGACGACGAGATGGGCAAGATGGTCAGCGAGGGTATTGTTGCGGATTTTATCCAGAAGCCTTTTGACAATGCCGACCTTTTAAAGAGGGTGAAGAAGGCACTTGGGGAGTTATAGAACAGGAGGGTTTGGCAATTGTTCTGGTGGATAGACCGAATTTGGCGTTAGCTTATTCTTTAGTATATAGGTATCGTTTAGTCTGATTTAGGGGTATCGGAATCGCAGGCTGCCAAAAAAGGAGGGAAAGGGACTGTAGGTTATTGAAAATGGCGTCAGGAAAGTATTTTCCAATAAAAGGGAGAGTATGGGGACTATAGGTTATCAAAAAGGACTACAGGAACGTATTTTCCTATAAAAGGGAGAGTATGGGGACCGTAGGTTCCCATATTTATATACATCTAAACCCATTAATAGTCTCACCTTATTTTTATAAGGACAGGACAATAGTATAGACAAAATGGCGGTAGAGAAGGAAAACAAGATAAAGCTGAAGGTCGTCGAAGCCCTGCAAAACGACGTAGGACGAGGCATAGTCAGGCTCGACTCCGCCGCAATCAAAAAACTCAACCTCACGACAGGAGACGTCGTCGAAATCACAGGAAAACGCATGACAGCGGCCAAAGTCTGGCAGGGCCACCCCCAGGACGAAGGCCAGGATATCATCCGCATGGACGGGATGATAAGGCACAACACGAACTCATCGCTCGGAGACAAGGTAACGGTCAAAAAAGCCGAAACCGCCGACGCCAAAAAGATAATAATAGCCCCGAAAGTCCACGAGATATCCTTCGGCGAGGACTTCGCAAGCTATGTAAAACAACGCGTCCTGATGGGCAGGCCCGTCGTCCGCGGCGACGACGTCTACGTCAGCGTCCTCGGCCAGAGCATATCATTCAACGTCGTCACGACCACGCCAAAGGACATCGTCCAAGTGACTGAAGACACGAACCTGGAGATAAAGAGCAAGCCGATGACGGTGACCGAAGTCGGCGCTCCGGCAACGCGATACGAAGACGTCGGAGGCCTGAAGGATGAAGTCTCGAAAATACGGGAGATGATTGAACTGCCGATGAAGCACCCTGAACTCTTCGAAAAAGTCGGCATCCAGCCGCCAAAGGGGGTCCTGCTGTACGGCCCGCCGGGCACCGGGAAGACGCTGCTCGCAAAGGCAGTCGCCAGCGAGACGAACGCCTACTTCATACCAATCAACGGCCCTGAAATCATGGACAAGTTCTACGGCGAGTCCGAAAGGAAGCTGCGGGAGATATTCGACGAAGCCCAGCAGAACGCGCCGGCCATCATATTCATAGACGAACTGGACTCGATAGCGCCCAAGCGGGAGGAGACTAAAGGAGAGGTCGAACGCCGCGTCGTAGCCCAGCTGCTCGCACTCATGGACGGCCTCGTCGCAAGGGGCGACGTCGTAGTAATCGCCGCCACCAACCGGGAAGACGCGCTCGACCCGGCGCTGAGAAGGCCAGGCCGGTTCGACAGGGAGGTGGAGATAGGCGTCCCGGACAGGGCCGGGCGTAAAGAGATACTGCAAATCCACACGCGCGGGATGCCGATGGCTGACGACGTAGACCTAGACGAGATAGCCAATACAACTTATGGATTCGTCGGCGCGGACCTCTCGGCACTCGCAAGAGAGGCAGCGATGAGCACGCTGCGGGGCATTCTGCCGCAGATAGACCTTGAGAAGTCCGAGATTCCAGGAGAGGTCTTGGAAAAGCTTGAAGTCACTAAAAAAGACTTCCAAGAGGCGTTGAAAAGCGTAGAACCCTCAGCCCTGCGCGAAGTCCTAGTCGAAATACCGAACGTAAGATGGACCGACATCGGCGGCCTCAAGAAAGTGAAACAGGAACTGATGGAAGCGGTCGAATGGCCGCTGAAAAAGCCGGAGGCTTTCAAGCGCGTTGGGATAAGGCCGCCCAAGGCGATACTCCTCTATGGCCCGCCCGGATGCGGGAAGACGCTGCTCGCAAAGGCTGTCGCCAACGAAAGCCAGGCCAACTTCATAGCAATCAAGGGCCCTGAGCTGCTGAGCAAATGGGTGGGGGAGAGCGAGAAGGGCCTGCGGGAGATTTTCAAGAAGGCTAGGCAGACGGCGCCGACGATAATACTCTTCGACGAAATCGACTCCATAGCTCCCCGCAGGGGCATGGACTCAGGCTCGCATGTCACCGAAACAGTCGTCAACCAGCTGCTCACGGAACTCGACGGCATAGAGCCGCTCGAAAACGTCGTAGTCCTCGGCTCGACCAACCGGCCCGACATTTTAGACCCGTCAATCCTAAGGCCCGGACGATTCGACCGGCTGGTGCTTGTGCCCGCGCCCGACAGGGACGCAAGGCTGGAAGTCTTCAAGATACACACCAAGGACATGCCGATGGACGACATAGACCTAAGCACGCTCGCCGACAAGACCGAAGGCTACACCGGAGCCGACATCGAAGCGATATGCCGGGAAGCCGGGATGTTCGCACTTCGCGAGAACATCGAATCGAGCAAGGTTACGAAAAAACACTTCGAAAAAGCCTTCCAGAAGATAAAGTCGTCAGTCAGCGAAAACGAAGTCAAAGGCTACGACAAGATATTCAAGAAAGGCGACGAGGCCACCGCCTACAGATAATGCTTCCGCATTAATAACCGGTTCTTCCTAGAAGTATACCATGGACTCCCGCGCGCTCGACATGAACGCCGCCTATCTTGGCGCATCCAGGCTACAGCTGATGGAAAACGCCGGCCGGGAGACTGCAAAAGCAGTGCTCGGCTACAAGAATATCGCGGTATTTGCCGGCACCGGCAACAACGGCGGGGACGGACTCGTTGCCGCAAGGCACCTTCTGGCTGTCGGCAAGAGCGTCAGGGTGTTCGCAATTGACGGCGCGAGAACGCCGGACTGCCAGAAAAACCTCGACATCCTGTTAAACAGCCATAAGGACGTTATTTACATCCGGGACTCCAAGGATTGCGAAAGCATACGGCCCGCTCTAGCAGGATGCGACCTAGTCATCGACGCCCTCGTCGGCGTCGGGATTAAAGGACAACTGCGCGAGCCGGTGAAAAGCCTGGTGGATTTGATGAACTCATTAAAGGCTTTCAGGCTGGCAGTCGACATACCGTCAGGCGACGGCACGACAAAAGTCAACGCGAACAAGACGATATCCTTCCACACCCCAAAGACGCCCGACGCCGTTGTAGTGGACATAGGAATCCCCTTAGAAGCCGAAAAATACTGCGGGCCGGGCGACGTCTGGCTTGCCATACCTGAAAGAAAGCCGGAATCACACAAAGGCGACTTCGGACGCGTGCTCGTCGTCGGAGGAAGCAGCCGCTACGCCGGCGCGCCCTACCTTGCAGCATGGGCTGCCATGAGGGTTGGCGTTGACTTGTCGGTCGTATGCGCGCCCAAAGAGGTCGTGGAAAGGATGCCAGCAAACCCGAACCTGATAGTCCAGCCCTTGAAGTCCAAAGAGTGCATAAACGAAGACGACGTCGAGCTGATATTAAGGCAGGAATACGATGCGATGGTGATAGGCAACGGAATAGGGACCGATGAGGGGACAAAGGAGGCCGTGCTCGAAATACTCGCAAGGAGCGTAAAGCCGGTGGTAGTAGACGCCGAAGCATTGCGCATGCTCAAGCCGAGCAGGATAAAGCCGAACATGCTCCTAACGCCGCACACAGGAGAATTCAAAAGGCTTAATGAAGAATACGACGAAAGCAAAAGGGAGAAGCAGGCCGAAGAATACGCCAGAAAGACCAAGGCCACATTAGTATTGAAAGGGCATATAGACGTCATAACCGACGGCCTGACAACACGGCTGAACGCGACCGGCAACCCCGGAATGACGGTCGGCGGCACCGGCGACGTGCTCGCAGGCGTAATCGGCGGCCTCCTCGCTCAGAACAAGGACGCATTGAAAAGCGCCTCAGCCGGAGCGTTCCTGAACGGACTAGCAGGCGACATAGCCTACGCAAAACTCGGAGTCTCAATGACGGCAACAGACGTGATAGACCGGCTGCCCGCAGCAATAAGACAGTCCCTCGAATACCGCTGAAATAATGGACTATGACGCCGCACTAAGGCTTCTCGAAACGTACTTCGGCGACAACCACATAGCGCGCCACTGCAAGGCAACCGAAAGAAAAGCGGTTGAAATAGCCGAAAAGATTAAGGCCAATGGCATTGAGATTGACGTCAAGCTCGTGCGGACCGGGGCGTTATTGCACGACATCGGCCGGTGCAAGACCCACAAAATAGAGCACAACTACGAAGGAGCCAAAATGCTCCGGGAGCTCGGCTTTGAAAAGCTGGCACGGGCTGTTGAACGCCACGGCGCGAACATCTTTGCGGACATACATCACAGCGAGATGACGCTGGAGGAAAAAGTGATATTCATCGCAGACAAGTATACCGAAGAAGACAGGCACGTGACACTGGACGAACGGTTCAAGAGCGTAATCGAACGAAGGAGAAGACACGGGAAGCTGGAGGAGATACCGCAGATAGAAAAAGCAAGAGAGGTGACGGAACGGATAGAAAGAGACGTGAGAAAGTTGATGGGTTTAGATTAGGTGCACCGGTTCTCCTCTTATGTTTCGTATTTTGTTTTTCTTTAATATTTGATAGACTTTCTGCGAGATGATAACTGCCTGACGAGGTATTCCTCTTGTAAGTTTTATTCCAAAAAATTCTGTCGTCTTGTCAAAGTCACAAACTTTAACTTTTGATAAATCTTCTTTCTGGTAGTAAAACGGGGGGTCTATAAACAGCCCGCTTTTACCGCACGTTTTACAGTATTCTTTTGCTTTCACAAGCCGTGACGGCGGGGAAGCCAACGGCGGCAGGGTGCATGTGGGTATTATTTGGAATAGGTTAGGCTCATTTTTCATCCGGGTGGTGTAGTGGCGAACTGGCCGGAGTTCAAGTCCTGTCAAGTTATTTTCGCTTAGTATCTTCGCAAGTTTCTCGGAGATTACAATCTCAAAGCTGTAGGCTACTGCAATGTCCTTGTTGCCCATCTCAAACTTGTTTATTATAAGGTCTGATTTTTGAACTTCTCCGGACCCGCACACCGGACAAACACTTGATTTATCGAATTCAGTGCCATAAACGTTATAGCCATCGCCGCATAAGGCTTTGATGTAAAGGACTAGCAATTCGGCAGAATCGGTCTCTATTTTAGTGTATATTCTCTCCTCCCTCAAGATAGGGCTATTTTCGAAACTATTCAATTCGTCAATAAGTTTTTGTATTCTCTCGTCTCCTTTTTCAAGAACTAGAGAGTACATACCCGTAACCACGCTCTCGTGCTCATATTCAGTAATCCCTAATTCCGCCAGAACCATGTTCGTTGTCTCCTCATTCGCCTCACCCGGATTAAAAATTACATGGATTAGTATCTTCATAGTCTTATGTGTATTTTCCCGCCAATTTACTAGCAGCATTCATCAATTTGAAATAGGCATTATATATCCTATAAACAGCATTAAGGATTCTTCACGCCAGCCAGTTTAGAAATATTTTCTGATGCCTGCAATCAGGCCGATATCTTTTTTATCTCGAATACTTCCACTCGCCCTACTGGGCATATTTTTTTGACTTTTTTGTAGATATCGTGGCCGATTTTTCCGAATAGGACTTGTTGGACGAATTCGTCGAGTGTGGCTTCCTTGTATTTTGCGAGCACGCGGCCTATGCTGGATGCTATGTCTTTTCGTTTGGGCGTCGTCAGATGCTGGCTTGTGAGGACTATTATCTTGATGCGCAGCGTCGCGTCGGCGATTATGAGGTCGCTCTGGTAGTCTATCTTGCTCATCCCCTTCCTAATCTTGGATTTGAGGTAGCCGGCCTGTATGCCGAAGCGCTTGAATTTCGTCTTGGCCTTGTCGCCTGCGACTTCTATCACTTCGAAGACGACCAGGAGGTGCTGCTTGGCCCGGTCGCTGGTGAGGTCGGCGAGCGACATGCTGATGGTCCGGCCGATGAGGAGTTTCGGGTCTGAGGATATGGTCGTGCCGAGCTCGTGGTAGTCGAACTTCTCCGGTGCTTGTATGATGTACGGCCGTTTCTGCTTCCAGCCGGTGAGTTTTACTTTTGCCATTTTTTTATTGGTTTGCCATCGATTCTGCCGCTATCTGGCAGCGGAGTAGGTCGTCGGCAGTCGCGAGCAGTGCTCCGATGCTGTCCGCCTCTATCGTCGTGGTGATTGATTTCTCGCCCGCGAGCGTCTTTACTGAAAGGTTCGTCATTTCGACGTTGTCGACTTGCAGCGTCTTTGCGACTTCGCTGCCGTTTCGCGAGCTTGTGGTGATTGTTGCCTTGTGCATCATTTTCATACGAGGAGCTTCGCCTTCTCCGGGTCGTAGCGCCAGCCCTTGGCTAGGCGGCCTGATGCGGTGTAGTATTTTACGAGCCTGCGTATCTTGGATTCCGTGAGCAGGAGGCTGTGCTTGTTTCCGAAGTCTTTCTTGTGGGATTCGAGGTGCTTTCGCAGGCTTACGGCCTTTTTCACGAGGTTCTGGAGGTCTTCCGGGATTTCCATCGGGACGCCGCCGTCTGCGAGCATCTTTGAGAGCTTCTTGCCCGTTATCTGCTGGACGTCCGGGATGCCGTACTGGTCCCGCAGTATGATTCCGATTTTACTAGGGGAGTTGCCTTCCTTTGAGAACTGGACTATCATGTCAACGAGCTCCTGCTCGCCGATTGAAACCCAGTTTGGAGCACCAGTCCTGACCGGCCGTACCGAGCCGGAACGCCCTCCCTTGCGCGAATGCATGCGTGCCATTCTATTTGTGATGTACAGATTTCTTCCCCGGTATGAGACGGCCGAGGCCTTCTCATCCAGAACAAGGATGAAACGTGAATAATGATAAGGTAAAAAGAGTATAAAAATAGAAGGCGCGGTTTGTGGGGGCGGATTTCGTATATGATAATACCTGACGCGTAAATATTATATCGATTGTTATGGCCCAGAGATTCAGGAGCTACGGCTACCAGGACTTGGCGTACTCGATGTACGAGGGGCTGCGCGAGGCTTACAGCAGGATTACGTCAAACAAGCCGGACCTGCTTGTCGCCCCGCTCAGGGGCGCCGAGCCGCTGCTCAGGGGCATACAGGCTATGGCCGATTCCGACGGCAGGTCGAACGCGCTTCCTCCGTACGTGTTCCTGGAGATAGGCGAGGCCGGCGGCCGTCCGGCTGACAAGGACTGGACCGAGGCCAACAGGAGGAGGATAGAAAACAAGCTCGGCGCGGCATTGAAGGGCCTTGGCAAGGAGGATGCGGACGTGATGATGCTGGACGAGACACAGCATGGCGTCGCGTTCGGCAGGAATTATCGGCAGATTAAAGAGTTTCTAAACGCCCGTTTTCCGAAAGCGAGGCTCAGGGCCATTGCAATATCGGACTGCATGAAGACTGGGATGAGGATGAGCGACCCTTACCTTGCCGGTGAGGATATTTCGGTTATTGGCGTGAAGCGGCTAATATCCATGGACCAGGAAGAAAGGCTGCCAAATCTCTGGTGGGACATGAAGATGGACCATTCAAGCACGTCCGGCCTGACCCCGCCAATATCCTGACAAGGCTCTCTCTGGTCGAGGACATAGATAGGCACCACAGGGATTACCGGAGGCATGCTAAAAAGCAGAAGAACTAGCCCGCCTGTTTCTTGAACAGCTCGTTCACGCCCTTCAGGAACGCGCCCTTCGACTCCTTTGGTATTCTCGCGCCGGCTGCGAT
>JAQTQS010000088.1 GCA_028712125.1 Candidatus Altarchaeota archaeon | reverse complement strand
AACCCCGGTATACCAGGGAGACGGTCCGCTTGGAAAGCAGGACGTACAATATCACGAACCCCGACAGCGCTCCTATCACCGCAGTCAAAAGCGCAATCAAATCGCTCACAGCGAAACCCCCGGCAGGAACGTGCGCCACATGACGATGGACGTGTAGAAGATGCTCACGCAGGCCGCAAGCTCGCTGATGTCGACTAAGAGGCATGCCGTCCCGCCGGGCTCGAGCGACTTGAGGCCGAGATATACCGCGGTGGAAATCACAAATATAAGAATCCCTGCAAGAATCCTCCCGTACTTGCTCTTCGCGAACCGCATGTAAAGGATTACCGCAAGAGGCGCGGACATGACTATCATCAGGAACGATAGCACGCCGGCGGCTTCCATGAAACCAATGCCCATGATTAAATATCTCAGCCGGCTTATAAATGCCTTTGCTTTAATCTGCAGCGTGCAAATACTAAATAGGCGAAGATAAAATGCTGGACAAGAAGACTAACATACTATGCACCCTCGGCCCGGCCTGCGAAAGCCCTTTAGTCCTAAGGCAGATGGTGCGCTCCGGGATGGATGCGGTGCGCCTGAACACAGCCCACGGCAGCTTCGAGCAGCATGCGCGCCTCATCAGGGCTGTGCGCCGCATCGCCGACCTGCCGATAGTAGTGGACATAAAAGGGCCTGAGGTCAGGATAGAGAGCAGCCAAGAGCTCAGGCTTGAAAAGGGCGACACTCTGGACGTGGGCTTTACAAAGAAGCATCCGGTCTACTTCACCCGCGACATCTACAGCCAGATTCAGGCCGGCGACGACCTCTCCATATACGACGGGCTTATAAAGACAAGGGTCTCGGATAAGAGGCGCGGCGTCGTGACGCTCAGAATCATCGAAGGAGGCTGCTTCAAAGGAAACAAGGGCGTGAACATTCCGGGCAGGCACCTGGACATCCCCGTAATCGGCGAGCGCGACAGGCAGGCCCTGCGAATGGCGCTGCATGAGAAAGCGGACTTCATCGCGCTATCATTCGTCAGGGACGCCAGCGACCTGCAGGAGCTGCGCAGGCATCTTGCCGGCCGCAAAGTCGGACTGATAGCCAAGATAGAGAACGCCGAGGGCGTAAGGAAAATCAACGAGATAATCCTTGCGGCCGACGGCATCATGGTCGCCCGCGGCGACCTCGGCGTCGAAGTACCGGCCGAAAAGCTCCCGCTCATACAAAAGGACATCATACTCAAGAGCAACATACAGGGCAAGTTTTCCATTGTCGCGACAGAGATGCTAAAGAGCATGGTCGAGAGTTCCCGCCCCACCCGCGCCGAGACGTCAGACGTCGCGAACGCCGTCCTGGACGGCGCCGACACGGTAATGCTCAGCGAGGAGACGAGCATCGGGAAACACCCGGTCGAATCGGTCTGGACGATGGCAAAAATACTGAAGGAAGCCGAGCCCTATGTACAGAACCGCATGCCGCAAGTCCGGTCGGAAAGCATACACGCGTCCATCGCGAAGGCCGTCTACGACATCTGCCAGCACCTGCCGGTGGACAAGATAGTGACGCTCACAAGGTCCGGCCATACGGCAAGGCTGATTTCAAGGTTCAGGCTGCACAAGGACATAATCGCCATAACCAACGACCATTCTGTCAAGCGCAGGCTCGGCCTGAGCTACGGCGTGACGGCGCTCGTGTACGATGACATGCCGGCGCGCGAGAAGATCAGGAACTCAGCGCTCTTCCTCCACAAGAAAGGCCTGATTAAGCCGGATGAGACGGTGCTCTTCACCGCCGGGATATACACGGACCGTGAGCACGCGACGAACATAATCCAAATCCACCGGATAAGGGAATTTATGGCCTACTGCCGCCGGCACGGCTGACATGGGAAATTTAAATACGGCAAGCGCCTATGAATAAGCTATAAGATGGTGGAACATTGGCGCGTCTGAATTTTAGGGTGCTTGTGCTCGCTTTCATGCCCATTCTCCTCCTCAATGCGGCAGTCATCCCATCAGCCGCCGTCGAGGACACGCGTCCTACGGCCACTACGACCAGCACCACCCTCAGCCTGGTCGCATTCGAAGTTGACGAGACTACAAGCCAGCTTATGGCAGGCGCGAAAGACTTCGCCCGCGAGATGGGTATAGACCCAGATAAGGCCGAGCTGAACCTTACCGTCATCATCGTCGGGGAAAACCTCGACAGCACGGAGAAGGGAACGCTAGCCTACGTCTACACCCAAATCCCGGAACTGCGCGCGAACGCAATCCCTGCGTCAGAGCTGTCATTCGAGGACGTCGACAACACCACCCGGCTTTTCATAATCGCAAAACTCCCGCTCGAAAGGATAATAACAGACGGCTCAAGCAAGACCGGCGCCGCCTCTAAATCGCTTGGGGAAATAGACCCTAAGGCGCGCCTGATAATACTGGCCGGCGGACCCTCCCAGAACACGCTCGCAAGCCGGTTCATCGAGGAGGGGCGGCTCGGCGTAGATCAAAAGGAAGTCCTCAACCAGCTCGTGTCGATGAACGGCAGCACGGGCGACGGGGCGCGGCTCATCATAATCTCGGACAAGCGGGGATTCGCAAACCTGCCTAGGAAGGCCGCCGAATACTCGCCGCTGGCAAGATTTTTCGCTGTCGAGTGGATTCCGCTGATAGCGTCACTTTTCGGGGCCGCTTTCGTCGTGCTCATCAGCGTCCTCAAGGCATACGTAGAAGCCCTGATACTCGACCGCGGAAAGAAAGGCCGAAAGATTCAACGCAATACGCTAAAGATATTCAGGATTAAAGTCCGCGAGGTGCTTGCAATCCTTGCCGCCGCTTCGGTCCTGGGCGCCGCGATGAGCTGGACCTATGCGGGGCCTTCGGCAAGCTTCATCTGGCTTTTCCTCCTCAACCTCGTCCTCTGCCTTATAGCGGGCCTATCGCATGAGTTCATACACTGGCTGATGGGCCGGCTGCTCAAGGTCGAGACGGAATACCATTTCTGGATTTCGGGTTCCATGGCCACGATACTCAGCGCGTTCCTCGGCAATTCCTTCGGCCTCCAGGGCTTCCTGATAGACGAGATAGACGAGAGCGTCGCCAAGTGGAAGGTCGGTCTCATAAAGCTCGCATCCCCTATCTTCAGCGCGGCCGTGATGATAAGTTCAGGGCTGATAAACCTCTTCCTGCCGCACGTGGTATTCCAGATGACCTACTCGATAGCCGGCATTCTGGCGATGGCCGACATACTGCCTGTCAAGCCGATGGACGGCTACGACGTCCGGCGCTGGAGCCTGCCGGTATGGCTGCTGGCATTCCTGTTCATCTCAGCGTCATTTATCATCGTCAACTTCCTTTTATAAACAACATGGACGGCGAAAAGGCCCACGATGCCGGGCGAAAGCTGGAAAAATTCATAGCGCTCCTACAACTGCTCACATACGTAATCGCGTGCATCGCGCTACTAAACCTTGCGGCCTCGCTGTTCTCAAGCCTCGGGCCGACGGACGGCGTCCCCCCGTTCCGCGGAGACATCCCCGACACAGGCGACGCCGCATACACGCTCCGCGTTAAAAACCCGGGATTCCTCGGCTCAGAGACAACCTTCGGCGTGCGGCTGGCGACGAGCGACTGGGCCA
>JAQTQS010000035.1 GCA_028712125.1 Candidatus Altarchaeota archaeon | reverse complement strand
GAGCTGCTGCTGCTCGAACTGCTGCTGCTGCTGGTGCTCTGGCCGCTGGGGCTGGTGAGGTACGAGCTGCTGCTGCTGCTGCTGGAGCTTGAGGAGGTTGCGATGCTGTTGAAGCTGCTGACTATGCTGCTGGAACTGGAGCTTGACGTCGCGATGCTGTTAACGCTGCTGCTACTGCTGCTGCTGCTATAGATACGGCTGCTGCTGCTGCTGGCACGGCTGCTGCTGGAGCTTGATGTCGATATGCTGTTGATCCTGCTGCTACTGCTGGTGCTGCTGGAGCTTGAGGAGGTTGCGATGCTGTTGAAGCTGCTGACTATGCTGCTGGAACTGGAGCTTGACGTCGCGATGCTGTTGACGCTGCTGCTACTGCTGCTGCTGCTGCTGACCCTGCTGCTGCTGCTGCTCGTGCTCTTGCCGCTGGGGCTGGAGAGGTACGAACTGCTGCTGCTGCTGCTGGAGGATGACGTGCTGCTGGGCACGCTGCTGGTAAGGTTCATGAACGAGACGTCGTCTATGTAGAAGGTCGAGACGTCTCCCGCATCGTTGTAGCCGTTTATCTTTACCCCTTTCACGGGGTTGTAGGCAGTGATGTCGTAGCAGTACTCGGTCCAGCTGACAAGGCTCGTCCCGCGGAATTGGACAAGCGGGATGTAGACGCCGGTATTCCTAAGTACGCTCACGCTCAAGTTGTCGCAGCAGCTTTCGACATATCCGTAAGCCCAGAGGCAGAGTTTTTCAGTGACGAGGTTTTCCGGCAGGGACTGGTTGATGGCGGAATATACGCCGGATATGGAATTAATCATATCGGCTGAATACGAGCCTACATGAGCCT
The DNA here is from genome assembly GCA_028712125.1 of Candidatus Altarchaeota archaeon. GTDB lineage: Archaea > Altiarchaeota > Altiarchaeia > IMC4 > SCGC-AAA252-I15 > VGJA01. The sequence goes on along the minus strand of JAQTQS010000035.1, from coordinate 14,229 downwards.
CAGTGCTTGAGACGAATTCCCCGTTATTTGACCGCGTCCAGTAACTGAAGTCCCCGTATGTAAAGATTTCAAAGCTGGGGTTTTTAAGGCTCGGCTGCGTCGTCACGGCGATGATGCTGCTAGAGCTGCTGCTGGAGGAGGAGGTTGACGCGATAATGCTGCTGCTGCTGCTTGAGCTCGAACTGCTGCTGACGACATTCCCAAATGTGATATCGTCTATGTAGAAGTTCGAGACGTCCCCCACGTCGTTGTAGCCCTCTATCTTTACGCCTTTTATGGGCAGGTAGTCTGACAGGATATAACACTGCTGGGTCCAGCTGGCAAAATTCGAACCCCGGTATTCCGCAAGTCTGACATAGACGCCGGTATCTCTAAGGACGCTCAGTGTCACGTTGTCGCAGCAGGTTTCGACATTCCCCTTGACCCACAGGCATATTCCTTCAGGCGAGTTGCTAGCCATGGACTGGTTGATGTAACTAGCGCCAGTCACGCCGATATTCAGAGAGGCTGAATAGGTCCCGCCATGCTTGTCATCGCTTGTTACTGTCTCGCCATTGTATGATTGGCTCCAGTACTGGAAAGAACCCAACTCAAAGTCGGCGTTCCTCAGCTGCGCAATCGTGGTCGTTATATAGCTCGCCCTCGACGAAGAGCTGGAGCTGCTGCTGCTGCTCGTAGTCCTCCCGCTCGGGCTGGAGAGGTAGGAACTGCTGCTGCTGCTGGTGCTGCTCGAACTGCTGCTCGAGCTCGTGAGGATCGCGTAAGAATTCCTGCTGCTGCTGCTGCTCGAACTGCTGGTGCTGCTGCTCGAACTGCTGCTGCTGGTACTGCTGGCTACATCCGGGACGCAAAAGCCGCCGCTGCAGTCACCGGAAAGGCACTCGATATCGTCCGTACACGACTGCCCATCATCCTTCTGGTATACGCAAGAGCCGGTGGAGCAGTAATAGCCAGAGTTGCAGGCATAACTGTTGCCCCAGTCGTAAACAAGGTTGTAATCGGTCACGCTGCTCCCCGAGCAAAACTTGCATGCGGTGGCGATTTCTGAGTCTTCATCGGTGCCGCGATTGGTGCACACCCCGGAAACGCACTTAGTGCAGGAACCGAAACAAGAGTGGCTCCCGGGGTAATAAATGTCCTCGTCCGCAGTAAACGGAGTACAACTATAGGACGTGCCGCTGCCGGTGCATTCATAACAGGAAGAACAATCATTATTATTATAAGTGCAACTGCCCACAATGCAAGTGCCGCATTCACCGCACACCGTATCAACACTCACGCACGACCCTAGGTAACCGGGCCGGTTGCAGAAGTTGCAATTGCCGCTACACCTGTTACTGCAGCAGTAGCCGTCCTCGCAGATGCCAGACGAACATTCACCATCGCCCCCGCAGGAGTCCCCGTTATCCAGGAGGGTGGTGGTGGTCGCTACGGTTGTAGTGGTTCCGTCTTTAAGGTCCCACCTCGACAGCGGGCGTTCGAACGTCACATTGCCGAGCGTGACAGTCGAGCTGGAGTAGCCGTCATCAGGAGTCTGATTAGAGTAGACCGAGCCGGGCAGCGGAGGCCTGCTCGCGTCATAGCCCAGCGCGTAAACGCCCCTGCGGGTCGCCTCGAACGAGACGACATTGCCATCCACGGCATACGAGAACTCTATGTCGCTTCTCGCCCACCTGCCGCACGAAAGCATAGAGTAATTGAAGTCGACGCACTCAAAGACGGAGTTCGCGCGTCCGTCGAACGGGAACTCCAGTGTCATGTTATGGAACTTGAAACTGTCGTTGAAAACAAAAAACCTGCTGCTCACACTAGAATCGTCCAAAAGAATGACAGCAAGCGAATTCGGCACGCTCCTTAAACCCTCGATAAACAACCGCTCTGACTGGTTTGACATGCCTTCAGGCAAATTCTGGTAGTGTATGTCAACCCCGCCCCACAAGCTGCGGTTCATCGTATAAGAACCGACGGGACTCCCGCTGCCGTTGACGAACCATATGCTGATGTTCCTGTCCGAGAGCTCGATAATCGGCTGGTTGAGGAACACGCCCCTGACATAGCTGTACTCAAAACCCCCGACATCAATGACGCTGTTCGGCTCAAGCTTCACTGAAAGAGAGACGTTGCTGCCAAGGCTGGAGAGGGAACAGCTATCCTCGCATAAGCCGGAAAAGCGGTAAACAGGCTGCTGGAAGAACAAGGGCAGCGCCTTCCACCCGCCATAGACGGCTACAGAAGGCGTAGAAACGTCCCTGCTGACGGACATCACCTGCGCAAGCGCTATGCTTGACGCCGAAGCACCATGGGCGCCGATATAAAGGTCAAGAGAATCATTCCACAACAGGTTGGAAGACTCAAGGCTGCTGAAGGCGCAACAAGCCTTTGCGCCATAACAGAAAACCTTCGAAGACGCATGATCCACGCTATAAACCTCCCAAACAGTACAAACATCGCCAACACCCTCCGGAACAACAGTTGAAGAAACGCTAACGCCCACAGAACTGCCCGGCCGGGAGAACCCGCCGCCGAAATCGCTGCTCCCGTACTCAAGCATGGTCTTAAACGGCCCGGCGCTTGTATCATTGAAAAGACCCATGACAATCGCGGCATCCTCGCCCAGTACCGGACGCTCAGGAGCTAGAAGCGAACTGTCAAGCACGATTGCGCTCTCGTCGCCAGACCGCAAGAAAACCTTCCCGCCGCCGGTTAGGTTGCCGTAGATTGAAAAAGAGAGGGGGGCGCCATCCAAAGAAAGATTAAAATCCCTGGAAGACATTGTCGAAGCATTCAACGGCTGGTAAACAACAACCGGACTGAAAATCGCAAGGCCGGTGAAACCGCCGCCAAACCAGAATCCGGTAAGGAAGACCAATGCTATGACAAAGAGAAGCGCAACAGCAACAACACTACGCTGGCCGAGGTGAGACATAGTTATACTATATTATAGAAAAGACAGTATATAAAAAAACTGGTGCGGTCAATCGGCATTCGGCGGTTTTATGTCGTTAAGCAAAACGTCGCGCCCCCTGGCCGGACTTGATGACACCGGAATAAAAGCCTATTCATGCGCGAGTATCCGTTTGGGATTCTTCACAAGCATCTGGTGAAACTCCTTCTCCTCAAGGCCGTGCTTGGAAAGCAGCTTAACGTACTCGTGCAGGCACTCGCTCGGTCCGGGATTTCGCACCTGGCCTCCGTCCGATGTCAACAGCACGCGGTCCGCGCCTATCTCGCGCATGCATTTGACCTGCTCTTCCGGCGGATAGTCTCCGGGATGGTCGCGGTCTAGGTACATTATGTAGCAGTACTCGATGTACGCCCCCTTGTCGGCAAGCTTCTTTTGCACCTTCAAAGGCATCTTGATGTCGCGCTGCATGGGATGCGTGATGATGACTGGCAGGCCCATGTCGAGCGCTTCGGTCGCGAGGACTTCAGACTCCTTCCAGGAAAGATGCCCCGTCGCGAGGATGCATTCCATCTTCTGCATCATCTTGAGGACGCGCTCGCACTTGTCGAACAATTTGTTGTTCCAGTCAGTGACCTTTATCGCGCGAAGCTCATTCTTCTTCCTTGCGACGAAGCTCGGGTCCTTCACCCACTCCGGCGGGAACTCGTACTTGCTCTTGTTCTTCCGCAGGTGGTTCTCGGCATGAACGGTCGGAAACCAGACGATAATCGGATACTTCTTCGACATCACGGCCGACGCATAGATGGCGCTCGCATTGAAGCCGCCCATGAAGTAGTTCAATGTCAGCGAGCCGATGAGCTGGACGCTGCTCTCGGCGTTCTTCTTAGCCGCGTTAATCGCGGTAATCGTCGGGAAACTGTGGGCCTTGAACGCGACGCCCGCAATCTTACCCTCCTCGGCCTTCACCAATTCCTCGGCATTGTACTTCCGGGGGAGGATGTCAGGCCCGATGTGGAAGTGCATGTCGTACGACTTCGCCAAAAGTTCCGTGATGTCCTTGTCTTCCATTTTATTTTTTTCTTAGTCCTTGGAAACGTCGGCCGAAACGCCGGTCTCGGCGACGACGCGCCCGTCCTTGATAACGTATGGAACGTACGGGAATCCGTTGAGGGATTCGCGCGCACTCGCCCCGTTGCAGATTATGAGGTCGGCCTTCCGGCCGGCTTCGACTCCGTAGTCCAGGCCCATGAGCCTTGCGCCGTTCACGGACGCCATTTGGAACAGTGCGTCGAAGTCGCCTGCGCCGGTCATCCTCGTGGCCGATGCGAGGACGTGGAGTTCGCGGAGCATCGAGCAGTTCCCCAATGGGTAGAATATGTCGCGTATGTTGTCGGTCCCGACAGCGACGTTTATTCCCGCAGCGAGCAACTCCTTCACGCGCGTGATGCTGTTGCCCGGCCTGCCAGCCGTCTCCGGGAACCGTGTTATCATGTTCGCAGACGGGGTTATGATGACGCTCATCTTCGCCTTTTGCATCCGCTCGATTGTGCGGGCGGCGGTGGCGTCGTCTATCCTCGCAAGGCTGATGCAGTGCGTGGCGGTGACCTTGCCCTCATATCCCTCTGAAATCGTCTTCTCGGCAAGGTAGGGGAGCATGAAGTCGCTTGGATTGTTGCTCTCGTCAATCTGGACTTCCAGCATCTTTCCGTGGGACTTCGCTATTTCGAACAATACGTCAATGTGCCTTTTACGCTCTTCATCGCTCTTCTCCACAAGCGGCAGGCCGCCGACAAGGTCGCACCCGGACTCAAGCGCCTGCTCCATAAGCTCGCGCTTCTCGCCTGAGAGGACGCCCTCCTGCGGAAACGCGCACAACTCAAGCTCGACAAGCCCTTTATACAATGACCGCAGCTTGGATAAAGCCTTCACCGCAGCCAGGCCCGCCGTCGGGTCCACGTCAACCTGCGTCCGCACTGCGGTGCAGCCCTGCGCAATCATCTCGTCAAGGACGTTGCCCGCCCTCTGCATAATCTCCTGTTCGGAGTAGTCTCTCTTGAAGGATTTTAAAAGCTCGCGGTTCTCCTCAAGGCTCCTGCCGAACTGCTCGGGCCGCATCCTCGAAAGCAGGTCGGCCTTGTCCAAGTGGGTGTGGATGTTGACAAAGCCCGGATGGATGAGCATGCCGTCCGCATCAAGGTCGCCGCGCAGTCCGAGAGCGCCGGCGCGTGAGATAAGACCGCCGGAAAAAACGAAATCATAAAGGCTGCCGTCAGAAAGCCTCGCATTGCTTACAGTGAATTCTAGGACACTCCCAACCATCCTAGATTAGATATTAAGTTAGGCTGTATAAAAGAGGAGATAACCAGTTGACAGGTTCGAACGTTTATGCTATAGGTACCTTAAAGCGTCCCTCAGTATCCTTCTGGCCGCCACGACCTCGGGCGTGTCCTGCATTTTGCTTCTTTCAACCACGACCGCGGTTTTAGAGTCAAACTGCCTCAGCTTGCCCATTGCATACTGAACCTCCCGCGGAGAGACGTCAAAACCGTCCCGGATAATGTCTATCTGACTGGGGTGTATCGAAACCTTTCCCATGCAACCTTGAGAGCGCGAAATCCTGCACTCATCCTCCAAGTGCTTGTCCACGGCCGCATCGCCCGCCCTCCTGTCGGCAGGCAGAAGCGTATGCACGCAATCGATAAACTGGATGTCCTTTTCCACGCAAACGCTCACCAAAGGCCGGATATAACCGAGATAAGTGCTCTGGTCCAATGGCTTGGCTACAATGTCCCCCCGTCTCCTCCTTTCCCTCACGCTCATGTCAGCGTACAGGTCTTCGCCCCCGAAAACTGCAGCAGTCACGCCGTCGGCCATTATGATTTCCCTTGCGTTATGGTATGATTCTATCGTCTCAATTATTGCGAAAAACTCCGGCGTATAATTCAATCGCCGCCTTACCTCATCCAAATCCCTCCGGCTTTTCAGCTTTGGCACCATCACAAGGTCGGGCTGGCATTTGTTTACTGCTTTCATATCAGCCTCGAAAAGCTCCGGGTCGCCGAAGTTAATACGGACGCACAATTCTCTCCCCCCCAATGCGCGTTTGTCAAAAGCAACGATGTTTTGCCGGGCCGCCTCTTTCATGGAAGCCGGCACGCTGTCTTCCAAGTCAAGGATGAGCGTGTCAAACCCAAGCTGCCCGGCTTTGACCAGGAACCGGTCTTCATGGCCCGGTATGAAATGCATCACACGTCTCGCCTGTTTCCTCCGGGAGGGAGTCGCGGCAAGCTCGGGAAGCCTTCCCCTGACGCACTCCAATACTTCTCCACGAAGCCTGTCCCTATCCCGCTGGTCTCGCATGTCATAGAAAGCATATTGTAATTCCGAAGCCGGGCGTCCGTCCGGAAGGAGCACGCCCAAGTCGCGCAATTCGCCTAATTCCAAAGGCGCTCTTGGAGGAGCCTTAACATCCAATTGCTTCAGAAAATCCCGCCGTAACCTGTCCTCTTCTCCGGGCGGCAGCTGGCCGGGCAGAACAATCCGCTTGCTCATGTAATACTCTATGAGGATTGTCAATAAATAACCGTCAGAAGAAACAATGCGCCACGCTGGCGGGCAATACAACGAAGAATCGCGACTATTCGCCAGCCATCACGACCACTTCGTCCTCTCCGTCAACCTCCTTAATACGCACTTTGACGGCCTCTTTGCTGCTCGTCGGAATCTGCCTGCCGACATAATCAGGATGGATTGGAAACTCACGATGGCCGCGGTCAATCAACACCGCAAGCTGGATGCTCTGCGGCCTTCCGTGGTGGATGAGCGCGTCCATCGCGGCGCGGACGGTCCGGCCGTGGAAAATGACGTCGTCAATCAGTATCACCTTCTTGTTTTTTATGTCGAATGGTATTTTTGTCTCGTCCTCGATGACCTGGGCCTTTGCGAGGTCGTCGCGGTGGGTCGTCACGTCGAGGATTCCGACCGGGATGGAAACATTCGCAATGGAATTGATTTTCTTGGCAAGCCTTCTCGCCAGCGGGACGCCCCTCGTGATGATGCCGACGAAGACCACATCCTTCAGGCCGATGTTGCGCTCCACAATCTCATGGGCTATCCTAGTGAGAGTCGCCTTCATCTCGGCTTCGGCCATAACCTGGGACTTATGGGCCATTTGGGAATTCAATAATGGTATGCTGTTTTTAAAAAGGATGCCAGGGCGTATTGGCGTATATTATAGGGTTGGTGCGGGCTTTCACGCCGCCTTCAAACCGCCTGTCGCACTGGATAAAAGTATAAAAAGCCGGGCTTCGTTATATGTACCATGACAATGGTGATACATCAAGGGAGATACGGCGAGGGTTTGAAAGGCCCGGAAGGCGGGCTTGAACATCCTCTGGCATTAGGCCCTGCGGGTAAATACTTCGATGTGCGCGATGTCGTCGACCAGGCAACAAAACAGAAGCTGATTCTTTCGATACCGGTTTTATCGGTTCCTAACGGCTCGGGGATATCGCCCAAGGAATGGGCGGAAGACCCGAAACTGATGGTGAAATTAGTGTCAAGGAGCATAAGTCTCTTCAAGCCGCCGCTGGCGCTCCCCCCCATGGATCTTTCGGTCGTGCCCGCCTCTTACGGGCTGAGACGGAAATTTCCCGACGGACAAGGCCAGATTCAGACATACCCCTCGGAATTTTCCATAGATGCTGCTGCTGAAATGGCGGCAAAGCTGCCGGAGATTGATGGAACGCCTCTTGGAGTCAGGCTGTCTGCGCTCGAAATGCTTCACAAAAAACACCCCAGACAGATGCTTGGCGACTACGTGCCGGGGCCGTTTGCTCTTGCCACCATGCTGGCCAAGTCGGATGATGTGATAATGAATTCCCTATACTCGGAAGGCCCTGATGGCGGCTCTCTGGTAGACCCGCTTCTTACGGCTTGCGCCGACCGCTCTGTAGATGCCGCCCGCCTGATGGTCGGTAAGGGCGCGAAAGTCATCGCAATACTAGACCCTACCGCAACGCAGGACATATTAGGCCCGATTACTTACGCCAAGCTGTTGCCTTTCACGACTAGGTTAGTGGACGGCATACACAATGCGGGAGCTACCGCAGTATTGCATGTTTGCGGCTGTACAAAGGACATAGTAGAGTCGATGGCGGACAGCGGGGCTGACATCATAAGCATGGACTGCCGGTCTAAGCCGACTTCGGAAAAAGTCCTGGCAACCCCGCAGGACATAAGGAATGCTTTGAAGGTGGTTGAAAAGGCCGGAAAGGGCGTGAGGCTTATGACCGGCTTGCAGACGCCCGAAATTGAAACGATGACCGTCCAGCAGATTAAGGATTCGACGAAAGAGCTGATAGACATAGCCAGGGAACACCCCAGTAGCTTCATAATGTCAAGCACGTGCGAGATGCCGGAGACCGTGCCCGTGGGCCATCTCCAGCAGCATTTCAGGATGGTGCGGGCGGCAAGGCTGTGAAGGCGTGTTTCACCTGTTTTTCCGGGAGCGTTCGATTAGCGAGCGTATTATCTGGACTGCTTCGAGCGAGTCTTTCTCGTCCACGATGAGGTAGGTCGTGTTGTAGCTTGACGTTACTTCGACGACGTTGATGCCGCTCGCGCCGAGGGCGTTCATCAAATGCGCGATGACGCCGGGCGTGTCCTCAATTTCCCGAGGGCTTGCGAGGATTATGGCAGACAGGCTCTTCCTCTGGCCTTCGACGTTCTCGGGTGGTATTTTCAGCTTGGACAGCTTTTCCTCGTCCAAGAGGAGCGTTGTGGATTCGACGCCCTTTATGACGACCATGAATCCCTTGTCCATCCGGGGGATGTCAGGAGTCTTTTTCAGGTAGAGGACCGCAATGTTGTCGCGCATCTGGAGATGGCTCTTGGCGAAGATGTCTACGAATCCTTCGAGCTTTTTCTGGCCGGTCCGTATCTTCATGCCGAGGCGCTGTAGTGCCATTGAGACCGCGTTTTCTGTGGTTTTTTCATTGGCCAGCGATTCGACCCGGCTTTTAACGTGCCTTGCGAGGGCCTTGTAGTTCACGACGCCCATCTTGAGCGTATCGTATAACCTAAGGTCGCTTTTCACGACAGCGTCGACTGCCGATGGGATTGAGTGGCGTGCCATCTTTTATTGTTCCAAACGAAACATACCTTGGTTTCCTGTGACAAAAACAACAGGCCAGTTATATTATTGTTGACCCAAATAAAAGTATAATAAAACAAGGAATACTACAAGGTGCAAAATGGCCGAAATAGACGGAAAAAAGATACTCGAAAAGATAGAAAAGACTGAAAAACCGCAGGTAAAAAAAGCAGCGCTCGCCTACTCAGGCGGCATGGACTCCACGCTCGGAGTGGAATTCCTGCGCAGGGTCTACAAGGCCAAGGAAATCATTGCGATAACCCTCGACGTCGGCCAGGGCGATGAAGAGTTGAAGGAGTCAGACCGCAAGGCAAAGCTCCTGAACATCAAGCCCATAGTCGTGGACGTCAAGGACGAGTTCACCGAAGTCTGGCTCAGAAAAGCCATACAGGCCAACAGCAATTACAACGGATATCCAGTCGCGACCTCGATGACAAGACAGCTGGTTGCGGGAGTCGTCGCAAGAGAAGCGGCCAAGCAGGGCTGCGACGCGATACTCGAAGGCTGCACGGGAAAGGGCAACGACCAGTACAGGATGCACAACGTAATCAAGTACTTCGCGCCCGAAATCGAGATACTCCAGCCGGTAAGGGACTTCGACCTCACGCGCTACGAGGAGGAATTCCTAGTCAAGGAATGGAACGTCCCGATAAGCGAGCAGATAACCGGCGGCGACGACAAGACCATGTGGTGCCGCTCGATAGCGTCAGGCGCGGTAGACCTCAACCAGCCGCTCCCGGACGACATCTGGATGTGGCTCGTGCCCCCGGAAAAAGCCCCGGACAAAGCAGAGCTTATAGACATAGAGTTCAAGAATGGCGTCCCAGTCTCACTTAACGGGAAACAGATGAAGCTCGGCGACCTCGTCATGAAGCTCAACGTCATCGCCGGCAGGAACGGCATAGGAAAGATAGACATGTTCGAAGACGGCATCATGAACATGAAAAGCCGGGAAATCTACGAAGCCCCGGCTGCGACCTTAATACTGAAGCTCCACGGCGACCTCGAGCAATGGTGCCTCACAAAAGACGAAATCCAGTTCAAAAAGACGACGGACGCCAAATGGGCCTACCTCGTCTACCACGGGGAATGGTACCACCCGCTCAAGGAAGACATCGACGCATTCAACGCAAAAAGCCAGGAATACGTCAACGGAAAATACACCATAAAGCTCTACAAAGGAAACGCCGAAATAATGAAACGCGAATCCGACACCGGCCTCTTCAACCAGGAGATGCGCTCCATAAAGAGCCGCGGCTTCGACCAGCGATGGGCAATCGGTTCGACAAAAGTCTCGACGCTCCAGTGGATGATTCTAGCAAAAGCAGGGCGAACGCCGAAAAGCGGGGAAGCCAAGAATGAAAGGCCCGGCAAAAAGTAATGCAGCAAAAATAGGCTGCAGGATGCGGCATGGCAGGACTTGGACCAACGATGGTATTTTAGAGAAGGCTTTCAAATAGATACTGTCGAACTAGAGCATAGAACATCTCATGCCGCGCAATCACGGCGGATTTGACAATGGCCAAGAAACTTTGGGGCGGGCGCTTCCGCAAGGAGCTCGAGAAGAGCGCCGAAGAGTACCTGCAGAGCATCGAAGTCGACAAGGAGATGGTGCTCGAGGACGTCTGGGGCAGCGAGGCGCACGCCGTCATGCTCTGCAAACAGGGCATCATAGCCGACCGGGACCTGAAGGAGATATTGTACTGGCTTGAGAAGGTCAAGCGCGATTTCCAGAAGGGGAAATTCAAGCTGTCAAAGGAGGCCGAGGACGTCCACATGAACGTCGAGGGCGTCCTCATACGCGAGGCCGGAAAGGAGTACGGCGGTAAACTGCACACGGCCCGCAGCAGGAACGACCAGGTGATTACCGACGCCCGCCTTTACATACGCCGCCAGATACTTGACATCGAGGAATTGGTAATACAGCTGCAGAAGACATTCCTCGATATTGGGCGAAAGCACCTTGAGACGCCGATGCCGGGGTACACGCACACGCAGGACGCCCAGCCCATCACACTGGCATACTGGGCGACGGCATACGTCAGCCTGCTGATGCGCGACCTCTCGCGGCTGGAGAACGCATACGGAATCGTGGACACGAACCCTCTAGGAAGCTGCGCGCTAGCCGGAACGTCCTTCCCAATAGACCGCCGGCTGACGACAAAGCTGCTCGGCTTCTCAGGCTTGCACAAGCACTCGCTCGACGCCATCAGCAGCCGCGACTTTATAGCCGAAACCTTATGCGCGCTCGCCATAAACATGTCAAACCTCAGCAAGCTCGCAGAGGAGATGGTCTACTGGAGCACATTCGAATTCAACCTGATAACGCTGGACGACAGGTACACGGCCGGAAGCTCCATAATGCCGCAGAAAAAGAACCCGTGCGTCGCCGAGCTGACGCGCGGCCGCACCGGCGCGGTCTACGGCTCGCTCATGCAGCTCTTGACGACGCTCAAGGCCATACCCATGGGCTACAACCGCGACCTGCAGGAGGACAAGCCGCCGCTCTGGAACGCAATCAAGACGGTGAAGTCGACGCTCTACGTGGTCAACGGCATGATAGGAACGATAAAGTTCCATGAGGAGCGGATGGAGGAGCTTGCCGGAGCTAATTTCACGACCGCGACCGAGATTGCAAACTACCTGGTAATCGAGAAGAAAGTGCCGTTCAGGAAAAGCCACGAGATAGTCGGCAACCTTGTTGCGACGCTCGTCGAAGAGGGCAAGAGCTTCAAGGATTTTGACACCGTCGACAGGGTGCTTAAGATGTCGGGAATCGGGATATCGTTCAACGACCTTCGCGACATCATAGACTCGAAAAAGGCCGTGCAGGCCTACAAGAGCGAGGGAAGCACGTCGCCGAAGGAAGTGGCCGCCATGATAGGCGAGTTCGAGGAAAGCATAAGAAGGCACGAGAAGGGCATAAAACAGCGCCGTGAGAGAATCGAAGGCGCGAAAAGACTGACTGAGAGCGTCGTAAAGTCGGTGCTCTCGGGGAAGAAAATCAAGAGCATAGACATGTGAAAATGGAAGGCAAGACAAGAGTAGTGCTCGCCTACTCCGGCGGGCTTGACACCTCGGTGATACTAAAATGGCTGGTCAACAAGGGCTATGACGTAATAGCCTACGTTGCGGACCTCGGCCAGCAGGAAGACTTTGAAGAAGTAAGGAAGAAAGCCCTCTCTGCGGGCGCGTCGAAAGTCTATGTCGAAGACCTGAAAGAGGAATTCGTAAAAGAGTTCGTATACCAGGCTTTGAAATGCAACGCCATCTACGAAGGCAAATACCTGCTTGGGACGTCGCTCGCGCGGCCCTTGATTGCAGAGCGCCATATCGAGATAGCCAGGAAGGAGAAGACTAGCGTAGTCGCCCACGGCGCGACCGGGAAGGGCAACGACCAGGTCAGGTTCGAGCTTACCTACATGGCCTTGATGCCGGACGTCAGAATCATAGCGCCTTGGAAGGACCGCGAGTTCCTCGCTGAATTCCAAGGTAGAAGCGACATGATAGCATACGCGAAGAAGTATGGCATACCCATCAAGGCCACAGTAAAGAAGCCGTACAGCTCAGACCCGAATATCATGCACATAAGCTACGAGGCCGGCGTGCTGGAAGACCCGAAATTTCGGCCGAATGATGACATGTTCGAGATGACGGTCTCGCCGAAGGACGCGCCTGACAAGGAGACGAGGATTTCCATAACGTTCAGCAAGGGCGTTCCGGTGAAGGCAGAGAACCTCGAGGACAAGACCGTGAAGACAAAGCCGCTAGAGATATTGTTGTACCTGAACGAGGTCGCAGGCAAAAACGGCGTAGGAAGAATCGATTTGGTCGAAAACCGATTTGTCGGCATGAAATCCCGCGGCGTATACGAGACGCCCGGCTACACGGTCCTGCGCACCGCCCACCTCGACCTGGAAGGCCTTACCATGGACCGCGAGGTCATGCACATACGCGACTCGCTAACGCCAAAGATTTCGGAGCTAATCTACAACGGCTTCTGGTACAGCCCGGAGATGGAGTTCCTCATGGCGGCAGTAGAGAAAAGCCAGGAGCACGTGTCCGGGAAAGTCTACCTAAGCCTTTACAAGGGCAACTGCACGGTAATAGGCCGGGAGAGCAGTGAAAGCCTTTACGACGAGAAGACTGCGAGCATGGACGTGCACGGCGGCTACGACCAGACCGACGCCGTCGGATTCATCAGGCTCAACGCCCTCAGGCTCAAGAACTGGGCGAGGAAACACGGCAACGGATGAAAAGGCGAGGATAATGCCGGCCGACAAGTTCCGGTTAATCCTCGCGTGGGTTTTTATTGTCCTGTTTAGATGTATTTATTGTGGAGTTTGAGGTCCGGCCAAAGCGCATCTCTGAAAGCGATCTGGTGACTGACAGGATAGAGAGGATAGACCGCCTGCAGGATTTCCTCGGATTGAACAACCGCGAGTTTGCGATTCTTGCCGAACTATTCCGCCTGAACAATGAAAACGCGACGGCGGGCGCGCAACAGTTAAGCGAGGCGTACACGCGGCAGCACATGAGGAGCATGTCTGCCGAAGAGGCGGATGGCATAGTAGAGCAACTGAAGAAAAAAAAGCTCATCGGGAATGAAGAAAACATGCGGTTTTCGATGGAGCGCCTACGTGAGCGGATAACCGAAAAAAAAGCTGAAGGAGGGGAAAAATTAAGCGACGACGTGATTAACAATCTGGAGTACTACCTGCAGGAGGCCCGCACGCTGATGGTGAGGCCGCTGCTCCTCTATCTTCCCACAACTGAGATGTTCAGCATAATGGCGGCCAATCTGAAGAAGGCGAGTAAAACGAGGCTTTACATGACCAGCAACTTCTCGGCGGCGTTCTATACCGACAGGATGCTTGGGATATACTCGGAGCCAGTGCAGGACTATTTCAGGCTGATTAAAGAGCGTTCGCTCGCGGGGGAGCTCGAAGTCGTCCACATAACCAAGCTGGACGCGCGCGAACTTTACGATGATGCCCTGCGGGCATGCGGCGCGAAAAAGGAGGCGCTTCAGGAATCGCTCCGCGTGCTGGAATCCATACATGAGACAGTAATCGCAGGGAAAAACAGCGTGTACTACCTCAACTTCCCCTTCGGCCTTGACGGCCTCCTGCTGGCGTCCGAAGGGGCGACTGAGTTCTTCCTCAAGATA
>JAQTQS010000034.1 GCA_028712125.1 Candidatus Altarchaeota archaeon | reverse complement strand
ATAGTAGCGTATCAGGCCCGTCATCTTGAAGCCTTCAAGTCCCTCGCAGAACGATGCCAGCGCATCAGTCCAGAGCAGCTGGCCGTCTGTTATGAGATTGATTCCGCAGGACTCGGTTTCAGCGATGACTTCGGCTGTGGCCTTTTTGTAGAGCTCTCCGACTGTAAGGTCGGTTGCGCCTGCCTTCTTCTGCTTGCCTTCGCGCCTGACAAGCTCTTCGCGCAGCCAGTTCGGCCGCGGGTAGCTTCCGACGACGGTGGTGGTAAACATGTTAGCGATGTAGATTATTGGCACTAGAAGCTAAAAATGCTATCTGATTTTTGGGATGTTTATTAGCAGAGGGGAGAATGTATAAAACACAAGATTTCTGAAAATGGATTTGTACGAGGAATCTGTCAGGATGCACGTGCAGCACAAGGGGAAGATTGCTATCGCCGGCAAGGTGCCGGTAAATACAAGGCTTGACTTAAGCCTTGCATACACGCCGGGCGTCGCCGAGCCGTGCCGCAGGATTGCGAAGGACAAGAAGCTTATCTACGATTACACGTTCAAGGGCAACACTGTCGCGGTCGTCACCGACGGGAGCGCCGTGCTGGGGCTTGGGAACATAGGTCCTGAGGCCGCGCTGCCGGTGATGGAGGGGAAAGCGCTGTTGATGAAGGAGTTTGGGAATCTTGACGCTTTTCCCATATGCCTGACAACCCAGAAGACGGAGGAGATAATACAGGCGGTCGAGTGGCTCGCGACGGTCTTTGGGGGAATCAACCTTGAGGACATTTCCGCGCCCCGCTGTTTCGAAGTCGAGGACGCCCTGAAGGAGAAGCTGGACATACCGGTCTTCCACGACGACCAGCACGGAACCGCAATAGTCGTAATGGCGGCGCTGGTGAACGCCTGCAGGCTCGCGGGCAAGGAGCTCGGAGACCTGAAGGTCGTAGTCTGCGGGGCCGGGGCTGCGGGAATAGCGATATCGCGGATGCTTCTTTGCATCGGCATGGACAAGAAAGTCTGCCGGCCGGTCGGCGACATCATAATCTGCGACAGCAGGGGAATCGTCCACAATGGCAGGGACGATTTGAACAGCTACAAGAAGGATATGGCGAAGCTCACGAACCGCTCCAGGAAGACCGGCGGCATTGGCGACGCGCTTGACGGAGCCGACGTCTTAATCGGCGTCTCGGCGGCCGGCATAGTCAAGCCGGAAATGATCGCCAAGATGCGCAAAAGCCCTATAATACTCGCCATGGCGAATCCCGTGCCCGAGATAATGCCCGAAGACGTCAGGAAGGCGCGGCCGGACGCCATAATCGGCACCGGACGGTCGGACTATCCGAACCAGGTGAACAACGTGCTTGCGTTCCCCGGAATCTTCCGCGGGGCCTTTGACGCGAAGGCGACGAGGATTACCGACCAGATGAAGCTTGCGGCGGCTTACGCGCTCGCGGATTACGTCGTAAAGCCTGCGAGGGACAATATTCTGCCGGACCCGCTTGACAAGAAGGTCGCTTTAGCCGTGGCGAAGGCCGTTGGCAGGGCGGCGGTGGACGGCGGTTTTGTAAGAGCGTGATTCTCAGGTTCGGCCGGCGGCATTTGCCTGTCTTTTTGCGGTTATGATGTCTATCAGGAGGGCAGCGATTAATGCCAGGAGGGAGATTAGCACCAGCGGGATGTTTTTGGAGTATTCGAAACGGACGTAACCGTCCTTTATTGCTTCAAAACAGATTTTCTGCCCGCAGCGTCTCACGTCGATTCTATTCCCCTGCTCGTCGTGGGCGGACCATAGGTTGAAATAATTCTTGTTTATCGTTATGGTCTGTTTCTCGGTCATGCCCCGGAGGATTACGGTAAATGAGAAGGGCGTCTCGTCAATGATGGCGCCAGTCCCGGTCTTGTCCGGCCTAACCTCGGGCATAACTTTGTAGGATGCCGCGTAGCACGAGTAAATCTCGCTCTCGCCGAGCCAACTGAAGTTTGTGCTGTTGCCGAAGAATATTTTTGCAGTAGGCGACCATACGCAGGCCTTGTTCACGCCCCAGTCGGCCAGCGTCGCGACCAGCTCTGATTGTGAGGATAGGACGTGCGGGTAGCTGGTGCGCGGGATTATTGTCTTCTCTTCCGCGTACAGGGGGTACCCGTCATAAGTGCCGCTGGTGACGTACATCTTGTTGAGCGCGTTGAAGGGATTGGGGTCTTCGTCAATGTTTGAGAAGAACTTTGCCCCCATTTTTTTCTGCAGGTAGGTAGTCCAGTGGTTGTAAGGGCACTTGTCGAAGGCTTCACCGTTTCTTGTGGGGCTTATATGGTCGCAGTTCTCAAAAAGGACGTAATCATTCGGCGAGACCAGACCGCTTATTTCATTGTCGATTTCGGATATTGAATCGAAGGTCTCCAGGTATTCCGTGGCCGGGGGGAGCATGCTGTTCGCTAATAGCAGCACGAGCAGTATTAAAATCGCCTTCAACGGCCGGCTCATCCTGAAAAGCACGAAGAGCGACGCATTGAAGACGAGGAGGTATTGCATGAAAAGCCAGTCAAATCTCTCGACAAATACGAATAGGAGGGGTATGTCCTTTAGCGACAGGATTGCCAAGACGAGGAGGTTTAAGAGCAGCGCATTGCGTGTTATGAGCCTTGCGGCGCTGTCCCGCGAAAGCAGGTAAAAACAGAGCGTGGGGACGACCAGCAGGAGCAGCCCGCCGCGCCAGTCAGCCATATCCTCGTTATTGTGGAATATGTGGTAGAACGTCGAATACACGATTTTCTCCAGATGGTACTTACAGTTTGTTTTGAAGAAGTCCGAGTAGTTTATTGTGCCGTAGTAAAGCGGCAGGCATATCAGTAGGTTAAGCAGGCAGAACACGAGCATTTTGCTCAGGAGCCGGCGGCAATTTTTTTGCGAGAGCATTCTGTATGCAAAAATTATTGCAAAGAACGCCGCAATGACCGCAAAAACGGCGATGTGGGTGTACGCCAGCACGCCCATAAACAAGGACAGCGGGAAAAGGGAGTGTTTCTTATCGTCCAGGTATCTAAGGAGGAAGAGCAATGAGAGGAAGGACAGCGATATGGCTAAAAAGGACGGCGTCAGGCCCAGGAGGACGGTCGGGCGGATTGCCAGCTGGAATGTCGATATGAAGGAGACTAGTCTTGCCATATCCTCGCTTTTAGTCGTCTCGAGCAGCAGGAGGTACAATGAAAAGGGGGTTATGGCGATGAAAAATATCAGCATGGCCTGGTAGCCTGCCTGGCTCCCCAGAATGGCGGAAAAAGGGATTAGCTCCAGAAAACAGCTTCTGTGGTAAAGCGAGGGAATCCCGCCCTGAAAGTCGTGGTTGAAGCCGAACGGAGTGCCGTACCTGAGCAGCATGTCGGCGTTTTCAACCGATATGTAGTAGAACTTCAGGTAATCGTCGTTCATGAGCAGGCGGTCCAGGTTGTCGTAATCTATGAAATAACTTGTCTGATGGAGAGATGATACTATGAGCAGGAGGAAAAACAATTTTCTTGGCAGGGCCTTGCCGGACAGCACCGAGAGCAGGAAGAACGCGGTGATGACGCCGCTTACGGCCCCCATCACTGACATCAGGTACGACATGAGGGCAAGCAGGACTAAGTAGTAGAGCAGGGGCGATATTTTGATTTTATCACGGATTCTTTTCAGGATAATGATTGGAATTTCCATTGCCGGCCTCGCGCCTTAACAAATACTTCGTTCTTGGGGATATAATTAGCCGGCCGGATGCCTTGCAAAATATTAAAGGGCATGATGCTGCCGCACCGCGGCCGGGCACGCGGATACGGGACTTTTACACTGTCCGGCGGCGGTATAAATCAATCGCAAGCGCCGCGGCCAGCGCCAGCAGTGCGGCCGCGTTCAGGAGCGTGTTTTTGCCGTATTTGAAGTATACCGAGCCGTCTCTTTCCGCGTCGAAGCATATTTTCCGGCCGCATTCGCGTATTTCAATCTTGTTTCCGTCGCCGTCGTATGCCGACCACATGTTGAAGTAGTTCCTGTTGACTGTCACGTTCTGCTTTGCGGTCAGGTTGCGGAGCGTTACTGTGAAGGAGAAAGGCGTTTCGTCTGTGATTTGCCCGTTGCCGGAAACGCCTGTTCGCACGTCTGGGAGTACATTGTATAGGGCGGCGTAGCAGGTGTATTTCTGGCTTGAGCCGGTTTTGTTGAAGTAGGGGGTGCTGTTGAAGTATTTATTTGCCGCAATGGACCAGACGCACGCCTTGTTCACGCCGCGGTCGACAATCGCCTTCATGAATTTTACAGTGTTGTCGCCGGAAAGAGGGCTGCCGTCATAGATGCCGCCTGTGAGATAGACGTTCCGGATGCGGTTGTAGGGATGGGGGTCGCCGTCGATGTGGGAGAAGAATCTTGCGCCAACGTCCTCCTGCAGGTAGGTGATGATGTGGCTATACGCGCAGTATTCGTAGGGGTAAATCCAGTCTTCGGAAGGGTTTATGTGCGGGCAGTTCTCAACAAGGGCGTAGTCCCCAGGCAGGATAAATCTCTTCATCATTCGGTCAACGTCAGAGACGGCATGCACTGCTATCAGATTCTCCTTGATGGGGGGGTATTGGTTTTGGATTACAACCATCAGGAGTATTATCAAAAGAACCTTTATGCGTCTGCTTAATGTTAAAAAAAGGAAGAGCGATAGGTTGATTGCGATGAGAAACGGCGTAAAAAACCAGTCTAGTCTCTCTATAAAGACAAAAATCTGCGGTATAGCATTTAGGGACGCGGCAAGCAGGAGGGTAGTGTTAAACAGCAATGCGTTGAGCAGCGCATTGCGCAATTTATTCGTTTCCGCGCATTTTATCGTCGGCACGTAAAGCCATAACAGGGAGATTATTAGAATAAAGACCGGATTATTCAAGCTTATCATCCCCTTGAGATTGGAGAATACCGAGGAGGCATAGGAGTAAATCGCGCTTTCCTGGCGGTACTTGTACTCCGGGATAAAAAAGGAGGCATAGCTGAGTATGTTGTAATAAAGCGGCGAACATATTATCAGGTGAAGCAGGCCGAAACACATTAATTTCTTTAAACTTGCGTAAACGTCCATCTTCGCGAAAAGTCTGTATGCGAGGATTAATGCAAAGAACAGCATTGTAATCGCAAAACACCCGGGATGCGTGTATGCCAGCATGCCCGATGTCAATGACAGCGGAAAGAGGGAGAATTTTTTATTGTCCATGAACCTTATAAAGAGATACATGGACAGGAAGGACAATGGCAGGGCCACGACTCCGGGCGTCATGCCGTAGAGGATTATCGGCCGCATGCCTAATTGGAAGGCGGATATGAAGGAGATTGCTCTTGCGATATCCTCGTCTTTGACCAGTTCACGCATCAATAATAGCAGGGAGAGGGGGATTGCCGTTATGTAGGATATCAGCATTACCTGGTAGCCCATTTGGTTTCCCAGGAGGAGGGCGAAGGGGATTAGCTCCAAGAAGCAGCTTGTTAGGTAGAGTGTTGGAATCCCCCCCTGGAAGTCGGGGTTAAATCCGAACGGGGTGCCGTATTTCAGGAGTAGATTTGCGTTTTCTACCGATATTGTGTAGAATTTAGGGTGGTCGTCATTTATGAGCAGGCTGTCGAGGTTTTTGAAATTTATAAAATAGCTTGTCTGGTCGAGTGACAGGATTATTATCAGGATGTAGAACAATTTCCTTGGGATGACCTTGCCTGACAGGATTGAGAGCAGGAAAATCAATGAGATAACGCCGCTTATGCCGTTTAGTCCAAGCAGGGAATGCAGGGCGGTGGAGAGTATGAGGCCATAGACGGACAGGGACAATATTTTAGCCCTATGTGATTGTATCTTGATGGCTAATCGGTGGAAATTATCCATTGATTCGTGCTTTATCGGAGAGTATATTTTTGGATTGGCCTGTTTCGCTATCGTTAATATTTTATTCTTGCGCTTATAACTTCTTGGTTAGGCGGGTGCAATCAGCCGCTTGACGGGGGTGTGATTACCCCGTAATTAGGCATTACGGGCGCGGGAGTGCGTTCACGTTTTTATTGTATGGCGCGTATAATTTTACCGCTATGATACTGGTTGCGAACTCTAATTATGCCGACTGCCGTTTCAGGAAGAGCAGCAAGTGCATGAACACCAGCATAGCAAACGGGATTGTCGTGAACGAGAGCCTGCAGTCCCAGTGGTACTGCAGCCAGTGCAAGTATTTTGAGGGGAGAATGTGATGGCCAAACCGAATGTCGTGAAAAGGATTGTCGCGTATTTGATAGATAGTATCATAGGAGGAGGAGTGTCGCTCGTGCTTACGGTCGTCATCCTTGGGATATTCTGGGTGTTGATGATGGTTGGGGCGGCAAGCGAGAGCATGACTCTCATTTTAGCATCCTTTGCAGGGATGATGGTCGGCCTTGTGGTTATCATGGCACCGATGGTGCTTTATGCCCTGTTCAAGGACGGGCTGTTCGGGGGCAGGAGCATTGGCAAGAAGATTACGGGCCTGCGGGTAGAGAACGTCAAGTTGAACCGGCCGTGCTCGATGAAGGATTCATTTCTCAGGAACATTACCATGCTTATCCCGGTTTTGGGCTGGATTGATATGATTCTGCCGATTATCGACGCCGAGGGCTTGAGGATTGGCGACAAGATTGCGGGAACCCGCGTGGTCGGATGAATGCGGTTTTTCTTTTTAGAGCCTTTCGATTAGTCTTGTGAAGGCCCTCATTTTGCCTGCCGGCATTATGTGGACTCCTACGAGACCGAGTTCCTTGGCTTTGTCCACCATCTCTGACGCGAGCGAGACTGCCTCTTCCACCGGGTCTTTCGCGTTCTTGATTTTTAGTGCGGTTTTTTCCGTGATGATGACGCCGGGGATTTTTATTAGGAACTCGTACATCTTGTAGGAGTAGAGCGGAACGATGCTCATTATCATCCTGCTCCGCTGGTCGCCGATGAGCTGCTCGGTCTTCGCAAGGAAGTTTTCCATGACATCTATTTCGAAGATGGCCTGGGTCTGGAAGAATCGGGCGCCTGCCGAGAGCTTGCGCTGCATCTTGTGTATTTCAGGCTCGATCGGCTTTGCGCCTGGTGCTGCGGCTGCGCCGGCATAGAAGCGCGTGGGCGCGTTTATTTTCTGCCCTGAGCCGTCGAGGCCGCGGTTCATGTTGCTGATTAGGGCGAGGAGTGACGCCGAGTCGAGTTCGAACACTCCGGCAGCTTTCGGGTGTTCGCTGCTGTGGCACGCAGGGTGGTCGCCTGTGAGGGCGAGCACGTTCTCGATTCCGAATGCTGCTGCCGCTATCAGGTCGGATTCGAGCGCGAAGATGTTGCGGTCGCGGCAGGTCAGCTGGTAGACTGGCTCAAGGCCGTGCTGTTTGAGGATGATGCTGCATGCGAGGCTGCTCATCAGCAGCATGCTGCCGGGGTTGTCGACCACGTTGATTGCGTCAAGCTTGTTTTTTATGCTTGAGAATATTCCGATGTCGCGGTCTAGGACAGTAAGGTCCGGCCCCCTGGGAGGGGTTATTTCTCCGGTTATGACGAACTGCCTGCCGAATTTTTCTGAGAGTTTGCTCATGTTCGTGCCTGCATTGACGCAGGCAGTCGGACGCCTGCGAATTCGCCCATTGAGTTGCCGGAGCGCATTTTGCCGTATATCATGACCCACACGCACGGCGCGTCGCCTACCTCGCATTTCCCGTTCCTCACGCCGCCGCAAGGGCCGTTGAGGAGCCGTTTTGCGCAGAGCTTGCGGACGTCGTAGCCCGCTATCTCGTATGCGTTTTCCGCCGGATTTTTTTCCATCTTCCATATAGAAATGACACGCGCAGGTAAAAAAGGCGGTTATCGGCTTTTAATTCGCGTGTCCCAACAATTAAGCAGGATGAAGCGCATTCTCGTCTACTTGAGCCCGGAAAGGCAGTGCAGCCTCTTCGACCTCATCGTGGCTTATGACGCGGGCGCGGACGAGGTGATATCCTATGGCAGCGTAAGGCCGGAGGATGTTCGGGACATCGTCTACGGCTGCTGTTTCACGCGGCATCCCAGGGATTTGGCGAACACCTGCATATTCATCGGAGGGCACAGCGTTGAGACGGCCGAGCGCCTTGCCGCCGGCGCGCTGGCCGTGCTGGACGGCCTGCCGAAAGAGCTTCGTGTGAGCATAGCGCTCGACCCCAACGGCGCGTATACGACTGCGAGCGCGTGCGTTGCAAAGATTGGCTGCTCTATCAAGCTTGAGGGGGCGCGCGTTGTGGTCCTTGCCGGGACTGGCCCTGTCGGCTCGTCGGTTGCGAGACTCCTTGCCGTCGAGGGGGCTCGTGTGGCGGTGGGTTCGCGCAAGATTGAGCGGGCGCGGAAGGTTGTAAGCGGCTTGGATTCCAAACTCGCGTCCGCGGTCTTGGCCGGAAGGCCAGAGGAGGCTGAGGATGCCATTAAAGGCGCTGATGCGGTCGTTTCAGCAGGGCCGCCCGGCATTAGATTGCTTTCGGAATCTGCGTGGCGTAGTGTTGGGAGCATTAAGGCCTTGGCTGATGCGAACGCGGTGCCTCCGTACGGTATTGAGGGCGTTGGGCCGAGGGATGACGGCGCATCCTGCGGCGATGCCGCCCGGTACGGCGCGCTGGCCGTCGGCGGCCTGAAGATGAAGCTGCACCAGCGGATGATTCTGCAGATGTTTGAGGAGCGCGGCGGATTCTTCAACCTTGAAAGGGTTTATGGACTGTGCCGCAGTTCCCTTGCGAGGTGAGCATGACGAGGTTTTTGATTTCAGCAGGTCCCACACAGGAGCCGATTGACGACGTGAGGTTCATAACGAACGCAAGCTCCGGCGCCATGGGTTTCGCACTTGCAAAGGCCGCGGCCGAACGGGGCCATAAGGTTACGATGGTTGTCGGGCCGGTTGCGGTCATGCCGTCTCTGCGAGGCGTGAGGGTTGTGCGGGTGCGGACGGCCGGCGAGATGGCCCGCGCGGTCGAGTGTGAGCTTTCAACCGGGTTTGACGTTTTTATTTCAGCTGCGGCCGTCGGCGATTATACTCCGGTGAAAGCGGTGAAGGGCAAGCTGAGTTCCAAGGGGGGCTTGGTCTTGCGTCTCAAACCGACGAAGAAGATTACGCGTCTTGCTAAAAGGAAGTTTCCGCGTGTTTTTGTCGTCGCATTCAAGGCGGAGTACGGCGTGCCGGCAGGGCGGCTGGTCGCAAGGGCTTTCGAGAAGCTTGCATCGGAGGGCCTTGACCTTATTGTGGCGAATGACGTAATGCAAAACAGGATGGGCGCCAAGTCCACTGACGCTTATGTCATCGGGGGGAGCGGGGAGGTCGTGCACATGCCTCACGCTCGCAAGGCTGTTGTCGCCAGGCGGCTGGTGAGGGTCATTGAGTCTTGTCTGTGTAGAGCAGCCTTCTGAAGTGGGCTTTGCTTACTCCGAAGAAATCGCGGTTGAGGTATACCAGGGCCAGCAGGACTACTCCCGCGAAGACGTCCATGATGCGGTCTTTTTCCTCTGACAGCGTTTCGCTGATGCTTGTTGCGCCGAGCATGAGGAGCAGGGAATAGACAGCGAGCAGCATGCCGACATGGGACAGCGGGATGCGGTATAGGGGCTTTAGGGGATGGTATAGCTGTATTATCGAGTTGAGGACTAGTGTTCCGACGAGTATCGACGTCACCCTGTTTTCAGGGTATATTACCGAAAGCCCGCCGAAGTATACGAGAAGTATTAATAGCACAATCAGAATGAAAACCTTCCAGTAGCCGAGCGTGGTCTTAACGACCGCGTTTGCCTTTTTTTCGAGATACCTGGTCTTCAGGTCGAACGACGTGTTGCGGTACATGAACAACGCGGCCGAGAATAGCACGGCGGATACTACGAAGTTCATGATTCGCTCGTTCGGTTCTTTTAAGAAAAAGCCGATGAGGTATGCGGATTGTATGAACGCGATTAGCAGTATTATGTCCGGTATGCTGACAAACGACTGGTAGATGAAGTTTGCGGCGAAATGAATTATTGAGCCGATTAAACTGGAAACGCGCTTCATCATCGCGCCGGATATTTTGCCGACGGATACTTTCTTCTTCACCGGCTCCGGGGCATTCTCCTGCTCCTGTATTTCCTCAAGCCGCTGCACGCGCTCGCGGAAATACCTGCCCTGCTCGATGAAGTATTCGTCGTTAAGCTCGCCGTCAATCACCTTAATCCAGCCGTCTTTCGCGAGCGCTTTCACCCAGCGGTCGAACGTCTCGGAGCTGACGTTAAGCTCGCGCATAGCGGACGGCTTGTCTATATGGTTGATGTCCTCGAGCAGCGAGAGTATCTCCTCGCCTTCAATCCGCGGTTTTTCCGGAGGAATCTTTTCCTCTGAGCCGCCTCCTTTTCCACCGGCGGATGAGTCCTTCTTGCCGGCTTTCGAAGCGGGCGGGTCCTGGTCGGCCATGTTGAGTGATGTCGTTTAATAGATTAGAACGTTTGCTTATAATCCTGCGCCGCCGGCCGAATCTGTAGCGTGTTTAGGATGCTATGGTAGCAGCTTGCCTTTCTTGATTTTCTCGGGCAAATATTCCTGGGCCACGAACTCTAGCGATTTTGACGCCAGCGCCTGCTGCTCAATCCTCACGCCGCGCTCTGACATCATCTGGAGCTCCTTCTTCCATTCCTTGTTCTGGAACCATGGGTACTGGAGGAGCTCTGAAATCCTCTTCTTGTCGACGTCCTTCAGCTTCTCAGTCACCTTCTGGAGGCCGTATTCCTCGATGTCGGTCATCGTCATCCCGATGAACCGGGTCTCGGGCGTGCCCAGACGCTCAGACTCGTGGGCGAGCGCCATCGAGCCGGCCTTGATGACGGAGTAGATGTAGTACCCCCATGGGTCGCCGTCCGTGAACATGATTATCGGTATCTTGAGTTCCCTGTTTATGCGGTGGACGAGCCGGCGGCATCCGCGCGCTGCCTGGCCCTTGGTCGAGACCATTATGCAGTTGTTGTCCTGTGGGAATTTCTCCTCGACAAGGCGGTCGAACATCGCTGCGGTCTCTATAACGAGGACGTAGTCGGCCTTGACCTTGTGGAATTTGTAGTGTTCGATGATTGACGGGACCGACAGGCCGCTTCTTCCGAGCTTTGAGCAGTCTATGAAATCGCCGGAGTCTTCGATGACTATGTTGCCGATGATTGTGCCCTTGTCGTCGGCTTTGAGGTGGAGTTCCTCGCGAAGGACTTTGAGGCTGGTTTCGAGGTCTACTATGAGGGGGTCGGACTCGCCCTGGTCTTCGAACGTGTTCTCCTTGGTGTTGGCTATGGCGTGCTTGAGCTGGTAGTATAATTCTCTTATGCTTGCCGTCTTGCCGCGGGATACGAGTTCCTTGCATTTCGCGCCTATCAGGAGGGACTGCATGAACTTTTTGGAGTGCGCCATGTTGATGAAGTTGCGCGACGAGACCTTGTCGCCGAGGCGCAGGAGATTTGCCGCGCGGTCGAAGTGTATGTTGCTGAGGCTTCGCAGCGGCACTTTGAACTTGGGGGACTCGTTCTTGTCGATGTTTTTGAGTATGCTTTCCCCGAAGTCGTCGAGCACCTTTACGACTTCCTTGTCCCTGGCTTCCTTGTTTACAACTGCGTTGCCCCGGCTTTCCTTGGCTTGGGTCATTCCCCTTCCTCCTTGAACGTAGTGTCGGCCTCCTCCTCGCCGCCGTCGTCCTCAAGCTCCTCCTCAAGCGCCTCGATGCGAAGCTTCTCCTTCACGAGGTGGGTGAGGTCTTTCAGGATTTTCTTCTCGTCCTTGCCGGTCAGCTTCGAAAGCGCGGGCGCAAGCTCGGTAATGTACTTTAGGAGGGTGTTCATCTTCGCCTCCTTCTCGATTTCCCTGCGCATGCGCGAATGGTAGATTTGGAACTTTCGGCCCGCTTCCATGAGGGCCATCTTTATCTCCTTTATGATTTCCTCTTCCTCGGCGACGCTCTGCTTTCCTGCCGAGACGTACGGGACGTACATCGAGAGCAGATTGACGAATATCGTCAATGGCGAGTTGTCGAAGTCCTTGATGCCGTAGCGCTTCCATTCGACCGCGTTGACCGACTTTGTCAGGGCGCAGCCGCTTGCGTCGAACAATAGGGGCGTGGAGTTTGCGAACCGCATGATTTCGGCCTTGGATGTGACGCCTTCCTCCTGCTCCCCGGTTGCCGGCCGGCCTGCGTTTCCGCCGTATGCGACTGCGACTTCGATTTGGAACGGGACTCCGCCCGAGAAGACCTTGGGCGGGCGTGTGATGACGACCTCGAATTCAGGCTTGAGGATGCTGAGGACGGCGTTCTTTATCTGGGTTTCGCCTATTGGACGCAGGCCTTCCGATGAGGGGGCCATGAAGTCCATCTTGTCGAAGGCTTTGATGAGTTCCTCGGCCTCGGCCCATGCGAGCTTTCTGGGGTTTTTGTTGAGGTCGAATGTGACGAGTTTTTGCAGTTCGTTTACTTTGGCGCTGCTGACGCGGGCGAATGTGGAGCTGAGGAATGAGCCGACGTGCCGGGCTTCGGCAGCCTTGGCGAAGTTAAGGAGGTCGTCGACCGCAAGGCCTTTCGGGTGCGGCTTCATTTCCATCGGGGGTTTTGGGACTTTGTTGCTGGAGCGCTTGAACACGGTCTTTCTTCCTTCGGGGTCTGTGAATGTGATTTCGGTGTAGGGGTTCGCTATGGCGGTTCTTCTGAGGTATTCGTAGGGTCCGCGCTCGCTTGTGTTGTAGGCGACGCCTTTCAGCTCGCCTTCGACTTCGGTGCCGCGCCAGTAGCCGGAGTATTGCTTTGTTTCTACGATTTCGGCGTTGTTTTTCGTAACGTCGACGAGAAGCTTGACTTCATTCACCTTGTTGTCTCCGGTGCATGTCCGTACGGTGATGGGCTGGCCGGTGGTCATCTGCGAGAAGAGCGTTACGCCGGATACGCCTATTCCCTGCTGGCCGCGGAGCTGGATGTGCCTGTGGAATTTGGTGCCTGCGAGCATTGTGCCGAAGACTTTGGGTATGTGGTTTACGGGGATGCCGGGGCCGTTGTCGCGGGCTTTGAATTTGTAGTGTTCGGTTCCGAGTTGGCGTATTTCGAAGTGCAGTTCCGGGAGGATTCCGGCTTCTTCGCAGGCGTCGAGGCTGTTTGTGACGAGTTCGTGGACTACGGTTGTGAGCGACCTTAGCTGGCCTGAGTAGCCCAGGTGTGAGCGGTTTTTCCTGAAGAATTCGGTTACCGATACTTCGCGGAATTCCTTGAAAAGCTCGTCGGCGTGCTTTTCTTTCACCGCGGTTTCTTCTTCTGCCATGCTCCTAATGTATAGTATTATATGATTAAAAATGCGCTGATAGAGAGCGTTTTAAAAGAAATGTCGGGGTTTGTTTTGCCGCGTTTAATGGATTTATGAGCAGTGCAAAAGATATTTTACAACATGGTATTACCACAATAATAAGGCAAACAAAAAGCCAAACGACAATAAAAAAGATGCGAACTTCACACAGAGCGCTGCTCACGCCTCTTCTTGACCTCATGGTCCAAAAAACGGCGGACAGTACCATGCTTAGCACCTGTTAGCAGCATCCCAACCGCCTCACGCGCCAAAGCCACATCATCATAAGAACCCACAAGAGAGATGGTCTTGCCATAAACCGAAACAAAAGCCCCCGTAAACTTCTCGATAAACTTCCTCCCGCGCCCTGACTCGCCGATGACACGCCCCCGCAGACGGCCCCAGGACTGCTCCGGAGCGACATCCCCGAGGCTAATCATCTCAAACACATACTCGTCGCCGAAAAGCATCATCGCAAACTCGGGATTGAAGCCGCGGCCAATCGCCTGAACCACATCCCGCGCCTTGAATGCCGCAAGGCCGTCGCCCTCTATGGACACTGTATTGCCCTCGACCGACAGCTTGACCGAGCCGCGCTTTTCAATCTGCCGCTTGACGCTACCTTTCTCGCCGATGAGAACGCCGATGCGCTCCTCTGGAATGCTTACGAAATCCATGTATACCTATTTAACCTGCATTCTATTAATTTACTGGAATGAAGGAGGCCTCGTTCTACACGACAGAATCAGGGAAGGTCCGCTGCGGCCTGTGCAGTCATCGCTGCCTGATTGCCGAAGGCAGGCGGGGCATCTGCGGAGTCCGGGAGAACAACGGCGGAAGGCTGATTGCACTCTCATACGGGAAGCTGATAGCCGAGAACGTGGACCCCATAGAGAAAAAGCCGCTGTACCATTTCCTTCCCGGAACCACCGCATACAGCATCGCAACCGCCGGATGCAACTTCCGCTGCCTTAACTGCCAGAACTCGGACATCAGCCAGCGCGGCAAGGACGGCGGCGAGATAGTGGGGAGGAAGGTTGCGCCCGAAGAGGTAGTTGAATCGGCGCTCGAATCAGGATGCAGCAGCATCGCGTACACGTACACAGAGCCCACGGTATTCTACGAATACGCCTACGACACAAGCCGGCTTGCGGCCGGAAAAGGCCTGAAGAACGTGTTCGTCTCCAACGGCTATACGACGCAGGAAGCCTTGGACGAGATAAGGCCGTTCCTGCACGCAAACAACGTCGACCTGAAGAGCTTTAGCGACTCGTTCTACAGGGAGGTCTGCGGCGCAAGGCTTGAGCCGGTGCTTGAGACGCTGAAGTGGCACGTCAAAAACAGGGTCTGGCTGGAGGTGACGACGCTCGTCATCCCTGGCAGGAACGACTCGAAGGAAGAGCTTGGCGAGATTGCATCTTTTATAAAGAACGAGCTCGGAGACCATGTGCCCTGGCACGTATCGCGCTTCCACCCGGACTACAAGATGACCGGCACGCCGCCCACACCCGTAGCGACCATAGAGAACGCCTATCGCATAGGAAAGGAAGCCGGCCTGAAGTATGTTTACACGGGCAACGTCCCGCATGAGGATGCTGAGAACACTTACTGCCACAAGTGCGGCAGCCTGCTGCTCCAGAGGTTCGGGTTTAACGTAACGAAAAACAAAATAAAGGACGCCAAATGCCCGCAGTGCCAGGCGGCGGTAGAGGGCGTCTGGAAGTAGAGATGGAAGAAATCCTAAAGAAGGTTTTGGAAAGAGTGACGCCGACTGCGGCAGAGCACGAGCAGGAGAACGCCATAGTCGAGAAGATTATCGGCAAGCTCTCTGCAAAGGACGTCAAGCCCATACTCGTCGGCAGCCTTGCGAAAAACACCGACCTGCGCGGCGACAAGGACATCGATATTTTCATCATGTTCGACGAAAGCGTCGAAAGGAAGGAACTGGAGG
>JAQTQS010000033.1 GCA_028712125.1 Candidatus Altarchaeota archaeon | reverse complement strand
ACGGGGGTTACGAACACGACAGCATCAGACGGCATCTTTATAGGCAGTTGGGACTGGACGATGAGGAATAGGCAACGCGGCAATACCCGTCTCGTATTAAAATGATGGCTTCCATATTTAAGGGAGCCGCGTTCAAGTCTTGGACGGCAGATTATGATGGACTTGTTCGACCTGATTCCGTTTTTGGGAAGGAGCAGAGAGAAGAGCGTTGTCGACCTGATGAACGAGCAGATTTCATTAGTCTACGAGTCCGTGGCCAGCGTCAAGGCTGCCGTCGATGCGCTGACTGGCGGCGACATGACAATCTTCGAGGAGAAGAAGGCTTCTGTGAACGCTCTTGAGGACAGGATAGACGGCATAACGCGGGGCATTGAGGAGCATTTGTATTCCGGTGCGTTTCTTGCCGCCAGCCGCAGCAGGATTCTTGATTTTGCCGAGGACGTTGACGACATCGCTGATGCGGCCAAGGATGCGGTCAATATCGGCGACGTGATTGTCGGTTACGGCTCCAATGGAAGGCTTGGAGAGCTTTTGCGCAGGCACATGGAGATAACGCTGAAGTGCGTGGGCAGCCTGAAGGCGTGCGTTGAGAGCTCGGAAAAACCGGACAGGCTGCCGGCCTTGATTATGGACGTCCGCCGGAGCGAGCACGAGGTTGACGTCATCGCAGAGGAGCTCTTCCACCTGGTCCGCGGCCCTGATTTTGACGCCAAGAGCTTTGTCCTTATTTCCGAGATGATTGAGTTCATGAACAACATCTCGGACCGTTCCGAGGACGCCTGCGACACGCTGTCACTGGTCATGCTGATGCACAAGCCCTGAGTATGGACCCGACACTTTTTTTTGTACTGATTGCGTCATTGTTTCTGGGATGGTGCGCGGGAGCCAACGACGCCGCAAGCGCTGTCGGCACGTCACTTGGAGCGAGGACTCTGAGCTACCGCAAGGCGGTGCTTATCGTCGTCGTGTTCTCGATGCTCGGCTTCCTCCTGCAGGGCCAGCAGGTTGTGGATACCGTCGGCGGAGGGATTCTTCCGAAGGAGGTTTTTGCCGGCAACGGGAAGGTGGTGCTGGCGGCCCTGATTGCGGCTTCTGTCATCACCTTCGCCACTGTTCTTCTGGCGCTGCCGATATCGATAAACCATACCCTGATAGGCGGCATTGTCGGCATGGCATGGATACTCGGCATGGCCGGGAGCCTGGACTATGGGACGCTTTCAAGGGTTATGGCATGCTGGCTTGCGACGCCGTTCATATCGTTCGCGGTCACTTTGCTTTTCCACAAGCTTGTTGTTACGCCTATTGCCCGGCGGATGGACTGGATAATTTTCTCACAAATTTTCAAGCTGCTGGCCGTGGCGAGCGCGATGATAGTGTCCTACAGCCTCGGGGCCAGCGCGATAGGCACTATACTTTCCCCGCTGCTCTCGTCTGAGATAGACGGAGTGCTTCCGTCATCCGGGCCGATTCCCCCAAGGCTGCTTCTCGGCCTCTTGGTTGCGGTCGCGTTCGGCCTGGGCGTCGTCATATTCAGCGGGAGGGTTATCAGGACGCTGAGCAGCAAGATAGCGCTTCTCGGCCCTGCGACCGCCTTCAGCGCCCAGTTCTCGGCGGCTGTGACGGTATACGGATTCGTGCTCATCGGGCTTCCCGCGTCTATCACGCACGCCGTGGTCGGCAGCATCGCGGCCGTGGGAGCGCTCAAGGGCACTGAGACTTTGGGCACGAAGACGGTCGGCAGCATAATACTGGGGTGGACTCTTGCCCCCCTCCTTAGCGCGGCCCTTGCGGTGGGCGTGTACTCCCTCCTTTGAACGGCCGTCTGGGGGAGGATATATATACCAAGTCTAATATAGTTCAAAATGTTTGACAGCGGATTGATGCGCATGGACAGGCTATTTGCGGCCGTTGCGGTGCTGGCGCTTTTTGCCGGAACGGTGCAGGCGGCCAAGATGGAGGCTTCTCTCCTGTGGAAGTACGACGTTAAGGTGCCGAACCAGAACCTGTATGCCGTGGACGTGAACGGCGACGGGAGGACGGAGGTAGTGGCAGACGGCCCGCAGAGCGGGGTGGTCTACGTCATCGGCGGCGACGGCGTTATGATTTGGAAGTACGGGACGGGCACGTATTTCTACGACTGTTTCGCGACTGAGCCCGACGACAACGGGGCCTTCCTGGTTGTCGGCATGTTCCAGAACGTGCACATGGTTGATACGAACGGCAAGTCGGTCTGGAAGAGGAGCCTCAGGTTCAAGGAGACCGCGAGGTCGGTCTTCGCCGCAGACCTGAACGATGACGGACTGCTTGAATCGCTCGCCGGGATATTCTCAGGGATGAATAGCAACATCGAACTGTTGGACTCGAACGGCAACACCATCAAGGAGGTGGGCATGAAGGGCAGGGAGATACCTTATGCGATGCTCGCATCGGACGTCAACGGCGACAACATGCCGGAGCTGCTTGTGGGAGGAGCAAGCTTTTCAGTTAATACCGTGGCCGAAAATTACGAGCTGAATCCGGGGGCTGGCAATTTCTACGTGTTTGGAGGCGACGGCACGCTGATATGGAGCAACGGCGACGGCGTCCTCTCGATTGCGGCAGGAAACCTTGCAGGAGACAAGCGGCCCGAGATTGTCGTCGGGACGAATAACGAGGTCATCGCATACGACGGCTCGGGCGGAAAGCTGTGGTCGTTCGTTTCCGGCGGAAAGGTCGCGGGTGTTGCGGTCGAAGACGTCAACAACGATTCTATTATGGAGGTCGTGGCTGCGGCCGGCAAGAAGGTGTTTCTGCTTGACTCCTCCGGGAAGAAGAAGTGGGAGTACAACGTTGACACCCAAGTTATGAGCATCGACGTGAAGGACATCGACGGCGGAGGCATGCATGAGATTCTAATCGGCTCCACGACCGTTGAGGTGATAAACGAAAAGGGGGAGAAGCTGTGGGAGTCGGAGGCGTATAACACGATTACGAAGGTATTGGCCGCCGATGTCAACGGCGACTCGTACAATGAACTGGTCGCAGGCTGCTCAGACGGCTGGATTAGGGTCTTTGACACGTCCAAATACGCCAAAGGGCAGCGGGCGGTGAATTATAAGAACCTTGCCGAAGCGGAGTATGACCAGATGCACTATGCGATGGTTGAGGACTATGCCGAGAACGCCATCATGCTCTACGAAGACCTGAAGGACGCAGGCGGCATGAAGGCAGTGCGCGACCTTCTCGAGAAGACGACCTTGAGGAAGGAGGCGGACAATTATTACAACTCCTCATTGCTGCTTTTTAAGGCCGGTGACTACGTCAACGCGAGCGCGAGCGCGACGAAGGCGAACGACATATACAGGCGTTTGAGCGTTTCATTCGAAAGGATTGCCGAGTTGAACGAGATAATAACGTCGCACCAGAACCTGACCTCGGCGAAAGGCGCTTTCAACCATTCGATGTCGCTATACGAACAGGGGCAGTACGAAGAGGCCAGGGCGGCCGCACTCCAAGCTCAGGAACTCCTGACGGCGTTGAACGAGACGTCTCTTGCGCGCCTGGCAGGCGAGATATACAACAAGTCGGCGGACCGCCTTGCCGCGAATGGCTATATGGATGAGGCGAACGCCCTTACGGACGCCGGGAACCAGTCGGCCAGTGAGGAGTATTACAGGATGGCAGGCGAAGTCTACCTTCGCCTCGGTGACGCGAACGCCAGCCAGACTGTGAATGAGAAGCTGGAGGCGATTGAAAACGCGAAGCAAAAACGCAGCCTTAGAAGCTACGGATGGACCGCCATCGCGGCAGTGATCGCGCTCTGCATCGTGCTGCTGGTCGTGATAGCTTTCGCATTTATTATCAAGATTAAGGGGGGCGAGCTTAAACTGCTGTCAGGCGGCGGAGAAGAAGGGCCTGGCAGGAAGGGCGGCAGCTTCGACCGGAGGTCGGGCTCCACGCTGGGCTCGGCCCGCGACAGGTGACTGATGATGAAAAAATCAAAACCCAAGGCGTCTGGAAAAAAAGGTGCAAAGCCCGCATCCGGGAGGAAGAAGCGGCTTGAGGAACTCGGAAAACGGCTCAGGGAAATAGACCTGGAGCTTTCAAGGATTGAAAAGGACCTGAGGTCGCAGGATGCCGGCGATGAAAGCGTCGTCGAGGATGATATGGAACGCCGCGAGAAGAACACGGCCCGGGCTAATACGGCCCCGGAAGATTGTCCATCCGAGCCGCAGGACGAAGACGGAGTCCAGACGTACTACCGCAAGTTTGTCACACGGATGAGAAAGTCGCTTAAGAGGTAGATGGAAGCGGCCGAAGCCAAAAGACTGCTCGACAAGGAGCGGCTGGAAAAGGATGTAATCGCCCGCATAATGTATGACAGGCTGCTGGACGGCAAAGACTTTTCCGTAAGGTATCTCGACAGGGTGACCGGACGGCTTGTGGATGCGCCATACGATTCGATAACGGCGGACGGCGACTTTTTCAGGCATGATGAAAGCCTGATTCCCATGCACAGAATCAGGGAGGTATGCTACAAGGGCACGGCGGTCTGGGCCAAGAGAAGGAACATTTGAACGACAGTTATTCCGCTTCTGACAAACGCTTGAGGTGCCTGCCGATTTTGCCGATGATGCCCGGCGTGTAGCGCTCGAAAAACTCCTCGCTCTTTATGCGCTCGATGTGCCTGACATGCTCGTGACGGAGGTTTTCCATCCCGTGCGGGTTGTTCACGTAGTAACCTATCAGTTCGGCCGCTTTTTCACCCGCGAGCCATTTGGGAAGCACTACATAGTCCGCGCCGCTCGCGTACAGTTCCAGCGCATGGTCCAAGCTGCTCGCTGTCACGATGACCACGATTCTGGGATTGATTTTCTTCGCCTGGTCGATAAGCAGGAGGTTGTCCTCCAGGAGCGGAACGGTGGAGATGACAATCTCCGTGTCCGATAGGTTCGCCCGGCGCAGCACTTCGATGTCGCCGATGTCGCCGTACATCGATGGAATGCCCTCCTTGTTCAGACCGTCGATGATGTCGGGGTCGAACTCTATCACAAGAAGCTCCTTTTCCATGCGCTGCAGCGCCTTGACTACGCCATAGCCCATGCGATGATAGCCGCAGACGACAACATGCCTTTTCCGGCCTTCCAGGTGAGACGGCTGGGCTTCGTATATGAAACGGCGGCGGAAGCCCGACAGCCTCTCCAAGGGGGAGAGGTAGCGGGACAATCCGCGGTAGAGCAATCCTTCGAACTTGTTCAGGTAGGACGTTATGGCCGCGGTGACGAGCATGAGGAGGACTGTTATGGAGAACACGTCCTGCCCGGTGTGCCCGATGCGTATGCCCTGTATTGCGAGGATTAGCGAGAATTCGCTGATTTGGCTGAGGCTGGTCGCGGTAAGGAAGGAAGTCCGGACGCTGTAGCCGAACCGGGAGCATAGCAGCATCAGGAAAACCGTTTTTCCTATGATGACCATTGCCAGCGCGATGACGAACGGCAGGACGACGCCCGCTGTGAAGCTTATGCCCATTCCCATGCCGAGCGAGACGAAGAATATCGTGGAGAAAAAGTCGCGCAACGACTGCACCCTGCTGATAATCTCGATGTTGTACGGAAACGACGCTATTGAAAGGCCGGCGAGGAACGAGCCGATGGCTATGGAGAAGCCGAATATCTGCGCGATGCCCGCAAGTATGAAGCAGATTGACAGCGCAGTGAGGAATAGCAGCTCCTGCGAGCGGGATACGAACCTGAGGACGGTCGGCAGTATGAGCCTGCCTGTCATGAGGGTTGCGAGCAGCAGTATGACGCCTTTCCCGAAGGATTCGGACAGCGTTGATATGGAGAAATCGCCCGGCGTTGAAAGGATGGAAAGCGCCATTATGGCGATGACGTCCTCGGTCAAAAGGATTGCGACGATGATGCGGCCGTGCAGCGTGGAGAGTTCGTTCTTCTTTGAGAGCAGCTTGACGACAATCATTGTGCTGCTGAAGGCGAGCGTCAGCCCGAGGTAGACCGGCGCGTAGCCCGTGAACCCGAACGCGCGCGCCATCACAAAGCCAAGGGCGAACATGACCGTTGAGTTTAGGACGGCGATTGTCACCGCGGAAAGGCCCACGTTCTTGAGCTTTCGAAGGTCAAGCTCCAGCCCGACGATGAAAAGCAGGAAGGCGATTCCGAACTCGGAGAGGGTGCGTATCACGTCCTGGTTGGTTATGAGCGCGAAGCCGCCGGGGCCGATAAGGAAGCCGGCGATGAGGTAGGCGAGGATGAGCGGCTGGCGCAGCAGGCGGGCGACATAGGCAACCACGGTAGCAGACGCTATGATGAGGCCTATGTCCCAGAAGAGAGACAGCTCCGAAGGCAGTTGCATCACGGTTTAGGTATTTGTAGGGACGGTTTAAATCGTTAAAGCAGGCCGCTTTCGGATGTCAGGATTATTTTGTCAAGGGTTATACCGTCGATGAAACCGTACCAGTAGACGACCAGCCCGCTGCCGTAAAGGCTGGCGTAATGGCGCAGCTGCTTGCGGTAGTCGCGCTTTACCTCGAACTCGTCGCCGAAACTGGCCTTGCACTCGACCCAGCGGACGGCCTGGTCTTGGAATTTGAGCGCGCCGTTCAGCAGGAAGTCGGGCGTCTTGGCGTGGTTTTTCTGCCGGGCCTCCTGTTCGGTTATGAATTTCATCCCCAGGCTGGTCAGGTACAAGTTGACCGTGTCTTCGACCATTTTGCCTTTGGCGGTTCGTTCGGCGATTGCTTCGGGGGAGTATACGATGTCTTTTTTTAGGGCGTCTGTGAGCTCTTTTTGGAGCCTGTGGTCGGTTATCCCTTTTGGGTTGCGCAGGATGGCCCGGAATTGGCTTCTTGATATGCCGCGGGCGGAGAGGATGAGCCATGCTGTCATTACCGGCGGGAAGTTTAGTTTTTCGGAGATTGTCATTATCGGCTCTCCGCATTTCCATTGTTGGGCGAGTGTGTGGGCGTTGGATTGTATTTTATGGTGGTTGTGCATGGTTTCGCGCACAATCTTCTGGTGTAAAAGAGCGTTTAGAGTGTCTATGTTAATGCCGTAAGTGCTGCTCAACTCGCCAAGGTCAGAGCCCACCGCAAGGCGCTCGTATACGGTTTTATACAACTTGGAGTCCATGAAACGCATAATCCATATGAGCCCATGCTTTTAAACGCGCTTGGACAATTATATACACAAGAAAAAATCGTGCTAGGTGGTGGTTCTAATGGCAAAAAAAGCCGAAATGAAGACAAAAGTCGAAAACATCGTTTCCTCAATAACCCTCGACCGCCATCTTGACCTCAAGCAGCTGGCAAAAAAAGTAAAGGAAATCAATAACCCCAAGCAGTTCCCGGGCGTCATCTACCGCCTCGAAGAGCCAAAACTCGCGATGCTGATATTCCGCACCGGAAAAGTCATCTGCAGCGGAGCGCGAAGCAGGCAGAACATCAACGACGCCGTGGCTAAACTGCTCAAGACGCTTGCCAAGGCAGGCTTCAGGATAAAGGCAAAGCCGGTCGTGGAGATACAGAACATTGTCGCATCCTCAAGCCTCGATTTCAAGGTCAATCTGGACGTCCTCGCGACTGAATGCATGAACACCGAGTACGAGCCGGAACAGTTCCCGGGGCTCGTCTTCAGGCTCGACGACCCGAAGACCGTGATGCTGATATTCAGGAGCGGCAAGATAATCATCACCGGCGCGAAGACGGCAAGGGACGTCACACGCGCTGCCGAAAGAACGCGGGACACCGTGAAGAGCTTTGACGCGATAATATAGGAAACTAGTATTTCTATTATATCAGGATTATCTGTAGACTTTTAGCATACTTGGATAATTCTAGCGGACACCAAGGGGAATATTATTTAGGATGGGTTATATCTCGTGTATTTCGGCAGCAAGCTTTTCAACGTCCAGAATGGCCACCGTCTTCCTGCCAGTGAGGTAGCCGCAGACCTCCCCCGGGTTTATCACCATGACGCCGTCCTCCTGGCTTATCTCCGGCATGTGGGAGTGTGCGGTCACGACCACATCGTACTCCTTGGACTGTATCAGCGCGTTGAGAAGGACCGGGTTCTCGCCGTGGTAGACGACGATTTTGACGTTCTTGTAATCGATTTCAAGGCAGTCGCCAATCTCGATGTCCATCCCCGCCATCTTCCGGTGGATGCGCTCGCGCTCGCGCTCGTTGTTTCCGAAGACGTACTTGACCGGCGAGTGGAGCTTCTTCAGAGGCTCTGCAGAGAACGGGGACACGAGGTCGCCAGCGTGGATGACCATGGTCACGGCCTTGTCGTTGAAGAGGTTTACGGCCCGAACTATCGCGTCCACGTGGTCGTGGGTGTCTGCCATGATTCCTATCATGGGTAAGATATTGCTTCGGTGGATTATAAAGCAGATGCTATGCTTATGGCAAGCCTTGCATTTTAAATAAGCGTTGGGGGCGATTGGGAGTGCGGAAAGGATTTTAGGTGCAAAGCTGCCGGAGTACAGGGATTTTTAAATGAGGAAGCGTATATTTACTATAAACAGAATTTTTAATATTTAGTAAAAATAGTAAAAACAATGTCAGGCTTGGAACAGGACATAAAGGAGTTCGGCACGGCGATGTTCGAGTCGTTCGGGATGGACAGCCTCACGGCGCAGCTCCTGACCATACTCTACTTTTCCCCGAGGGAGATACCGATGGAAGACCTAGCCAAAAAGACGGGCTACAGCCTCTCGTCGGTATCGAACAAGCTGAGGAAGCTGGAGACGATGTGGGTTTCGCGCATCAAGAAACCCGGGACGAAAAAAGTCTATTACTACATGGAAAAAGACCTCCTCAGGATGAACCAGCGCAAGATAAAGGCCGAGCACGAGAAGCACATACACGGGATAAAGCGCTTCATACCGTATATAATGGATAAATACAAGAATGCGCGCCTCTCAGAGGAGGAAAAAGAGGTGTTAAAGAACGCAAAGGGATACTACAACCAA
Source organism: Candidatus Altarchaeota archaeon (assembly GCA_028712125.1). Taxonomy (GTDB): domain Archaea; phylum Altiarchaeota; class Altiarchaeia; order IMC4; family SCGC-AAA252-I15; genus VGJA01. Next base: position 6,601 of record JAQTQS010000033.1, on the reverse strand, counting down.
GCGCTGAGGCTTGAGAAAATCCTTGAAGAATTCGAGCGCTACCTTGACAAGGAAGGAGCAGGAGGCGGAAGATGAACGCAAGAGACTACGCGGCGCTGGCGGCAATAATGATTATGGTGCTGGCGGGAGCATACGCCTCGCCCAGCCTTCCGGAGACGATAGCGGTACACTGGAATGCCGAGGGCAACGCAGACGGCTACGCGCCCAAGGCGGCGGGTCTCGTAATCCTGCCGCTGATAACGCTTGCCATATACGGGCTGCTTCTCCTCATACCGAAAATAGAGATTTTCAAGGAGAACATGAACGCCTTCAAAGGCTACTACGACAACATCAAGCTCCTCCTGGTGCTCTTCATGCTGGCGCTGCACCTCGCAACGCTCGCCCAGAACCTCGGCCGGCCGTTCAACATGAACCAAGCGGTCCTGCCGGCCCTTGGTGTGCTCATCTACTACCTGGGCCACGTGATGCGCTACATGAAACGCAGCTTCTTCGTAGGCATACGGACGCCCTGGACTCTTGCAAGCGACGCAGTATGGGACAGGACGCACAGGATAGGGAGCGTCACATTCAGGATTAACGCGGGAATACTGGTAATATCCAGCATAGCGCCTTCGTGGGGCGTATGGCTCGCATTCGGAAGCCTGATTGCCAACGCAGTATTCTTAGCCGCCTACTCCTATTGGGTATACCGAAAAGAGGGCAAGAACCAGCTCGCTTAAAATGGCAGAAGACAGCAAAACGTGCAACAAGAACCCGATAATAAAGCTTGAGGACGTCTGGAAGGTTTACACGATGGGAACCGTCGAAGTCCAGGCCCTAAGGGGGCTTAACGTGGAGGTATACCCCTGCGAGTTCGTCGCCATCATGGGGCCGTCAGGCAGCGGGAAGTCCACCACGATGAACATGGTCGGATGCCTGGACGTCCCGACAAGGGGGAGGATACTCTTGGAAAACAAGGACATCTCGCACATGCACGAAAGCGACCTCGCCCAGATACGCGGGAGGATAATAGGGTTCGTATTCCAGCAGTTCAACCTAATACCGTCGCTGACCGCAATCGAAAACGTGATGCTGCCCATGATATTCCAGGGAGTCCCGGAATTCCAGAGGGAGGCGCGGGCCCGCGAACTCCTGCGGACGGTAGGGCTCGGCGGCCGGACCAACCACCATCCCAACCAGATGTCGGGCGGAGAGCAGCAGCGGGTCGCCATCGCAAGGTCGCTGGCCAACAACCCGCGCGTGATACTTGCCGACGAGCCGACAGGGAACCTCGACACCAAGACCGGCAAGGAGGTAATGGCAATGCTCACAAGGCTCCACGAGAAGGAGGATAAGACGATTGTGATGGTCACACACGACCAGAACATAGCGTCCTATGCGGACAGGACCATCAGGCTCAAGGACGGGCGGGTTGAGGAGAATACAAACACATGACTTTCATACGGAGGTAAAAGAAGATGAAAAAGAACATACTGGCATTGGGATTGGCGATGATACTAACGGCTGCCATGCAGGCAAGCGCCCAAACGGCAACAAACCTCATACTGGACTACACGACGACCGGCGTGGACACTAGCCTCAAGCCGGGAGACAGCGGGATACTGACGGTCGTGATAAAGAACACCGGCGGCTACCCAGCCGACAACGTACAGGTCTGGGTGCCGGACACCGAAGACGTGCACGCGGCCAAGCGCTGGAACCTCGGGACAGTCGAGGCCGGCTCGACGAAGACAGTCTCGACAGCGGTAAACGTCGACTCTGACGCAAAAGTGGGGCTCCACACCCTGCAGGCGCGGATAACCTACGACGGAACCGACGCCAACGGCGAGCAGGACAACCAGAACACGGTCTCATGGGACATACCGATGCGCGTCTACGGCAAAGCCAACTTCCAGTTCACCGTCGCAACCGCCAGCTACACAAAAGACTCAGACGGGAGGATAACCATCAGCGTCAGGCCGATGGTCAGCCTGAGGAAGGTTTCCAGCACTCTGTCATCGGGATGCGCGTCGATAATCGGCTCAGGCCGGCAGTACGTCGGCGACATGGCGGCGGGCAACGAATACCCGCTGGATTATACCATCAGGCCCAGCCAGGTGGGAGCCTGCTCGCTTACCGTGATGCTGGACTACTACGACGCATCAGGGGCTGAGACTTCCGAGAACACGTCCATCGGCATCAGCGTGGAGCGCTCGAGCATCGATTTCAAGGTGACTGACATCGAGGACGGCAACCTCGCCCTCGGCGGCGCCTACAACGTCACGCTGAAGGTTAAAAACCTCGGCAACACCCTCGCCCGGGACGTGACTGTGACGATGAACCTGTCCTCGCCGTTCACGCCTGTGAAGAGCTCGCAGAGTTATGTCGGAGACGTGAAGGCCGGCGAGACCGTCGGCGTAACGTTCACAATTTCAATCGACAGCAGCGCCAAAAAGAAGCCCTACAGCGTGCCTGTCACGATAGAGTACTATGACCAGTCCGAGGAGAAGAAGTCGGCTTCAACCGACATCGGGCTTGCTGTGGGAGGAAACGCCGACCTGAAGCTTACGCTAGAGAACGCACCGCTGCTTGCGCCCGGGTCGGCCGGGAAGGTGACAATAGGGGTCGTCAACCGCGGTTTCGTCGACGCCAAGTTCGTGACCATAAAGCTATCGGACACAACCGACTACAAAGTGACATCGGCCGACTCATCCTACATAGGGGCGCTGAACTCCGACGATTCCGACAGCCAGGACTTTGATATAACGGTGGCTGACGCGGCCAAGGACAAAATTCAGCTGCTTGCAAGAGTCGAGTACAAGGAGGAGAACAACGACCGCCTGCTTTCAAGGGAAGAGAGGCTCGACCTGTCGCTGATAAACAAGACGCAGTACGCTAAAGAACAGCAGAACGGCGGCATAGCGTCCATCCTGCTCGGTGCCGTCGGGATTATTGCGGCCGTCATCATCGGCTACCTTGCGATCTGGATGATAATGAGAGTCCTCGGCGCGATAACAAACCTTCTAGACAGGAAGATTTTCAAGCGCGACCATGAGGAGTTTTAGACGCCGCATGCTTGGAAGGCGTTCGGCTTCAGGATGATAAGGGACTACCTTAAGCTGGCTGTTGGGAGCATCACTCACCGTAAGCTTCGCAGCTGGCTTACAATGGTCGGCATATTCATCGGGGTGATGGCGGTAGTCGCCCTCGTCTCGCTCGGGGATGGCTTGCAGAACACGATAAACGGCGAGTTCGAGAAGGTCGGGACGAACCGGATTGCCATAATGCCGGGCGGCGGCGGAGGGGAGGCCGCGCTATTCTCAGCAGGCGGCTTAGCCAGCGGCAAGCTAACGCAAAAGGACGTCGATACCGTCAGGAGCGTCAAGGGCATCAGCATGGCGTCCGGCTTCCTGATGAAATCAGTGCGCGTGGACTACTCAGGCGAGACTAAATACCTGACGCTTTTCTGCATCTCCACCGGCCAGGAGGACATGAGGCTGCTCGGCGAACTGCCGTTCTTCGAAATCGAGAAGGGACGCATGCTGCAGCCGCAAGACAACTCCAGGGCCACCATAGGTAAGTCGGTGGCGGATGAAGTCTTCGACAAGGAAATCGGGCTCAACGACAAGCTTTTAATAGAGGGGAGGGAGTTCACGGTCGCGGGAATCTACAAGAAGGCGAGCGAGCCGGTCCATAATTTCAAGGTCGTGCTCACAAGATATGCGTGCGACATCATGTTCAACATTACCGACAATGATGTGTCGACCATCTCGTCCAAGGTCAGCGCCGGGTTCAACACCACCCGCGTCGCCTACGACGTGAAGGAGAAGCTGCGGCGCGAGCGAGGCCAGAAGGAGGGCGAGGAGGACTTTTCCGTAATCACCCCCGAGGACATAATGAGGATATTCCTGTCGGTAGTCGGCATAGTGCAGACTGTCCTGACCGGCATCGCCGCCATCTCGCTGGTAGTAGGCGGCATTGGAATCATGAACACCATGTACACGTCAGTGCTCGAAAGGACTCGCGAGATAGGAATCATGAAATCCGTTGGAGCGAAAAACAGCGACATACTGACGCTGTTCATGACCGAAGCGGGCATACTCGGCGCGGTCGGCGGCGTAATCGGCATCGCACTAGGCCTCGCGCTCGCGAAAGCCGTTGAATACGTGGCAGTCGCATCCGGCCTTGAGCTCTTGAGGGTGACCGTCTCAGTGCCGCTGGTCGCGGGAGCGCTCGCCTTCTCGTTCATAATGGGCAGCCTGTCCGGGATTATGCCGGCGATGAGGGCCGCGGGCATGAAGCCGGTCGACGCGTTGAGAAAATGATAGGAGACTATTTCAAGTACGCATTGGATGCGATATTCCACAAGGGCATCAGGAGCTGGCTTACCATGCTCGGCATCTTTGTGGGAATAGCGACAATCGTCTCGCTGATTTCCCTCGGCCAGGGCCTGGATGCTTCGATGCGCCAGCAGTTCGCGATGATGGGCTCGAATATCATCATGGTAATGCCCGGCTCCGGCTTTTCAGCCAGCGGAGCCGGCCCTAGCGCGAGCACGCTGAATGTGGAGGATAAGAAGGTCATTGAGAGCGTCCGCGGCGTGGAGCTTGCCGGCCGCATGATTACCATGATTACGCTTTCCAAGTACAAGGGCGAGTCTAAGTTCAACTTTGTGTCGGGGATTCCGACCGACAGCGCCCAGAAGATTATCGAAGACATGCAGCAGGTGAGGGTTAAAGAAGGCAGGGTGTTCAACCCCAACGACCGGTATGCGGCCATCATAGGCTCCCGCGTCGCGGACGGCAAGTTCTTCGCCAGGAAGGTCGGAGTCGGCGACGAACTTGAGATAGACGGCAGGAATTTTAAGATTGTCGGCACCCTCGATCCTATGGGAAGCCAGCAGGACGACGAGAGCGCTTATATACCGTTAAAGACTGCGGAGGAGCTGTTTGACACAACGAATTATCTGGTAATAATGGCGCGGGCAAAGGACAACTACAACCCGGATGACGTCGCAGAGGGCATAAAGGAAAAGCTTCGCAAGCACCGCAACGTCAAGAAAGGCGAGGAGGACTTCACGGTGCAGACGTCCCAAGAGCTCCTGGACTCCGTCAGCGTCATACTGAGCGCAGTCCAATGGTTCCTCATCGGAATCGCCGGGATATCGCTCCTCGTGGGCGGCATAGGCATAATGAACACGATGTACACGTCGGTCATGGAACGAACGCGCGAGATAGGCGTCATGAAAGCCATCGGTGCGAAAAACAGCGACATAACGCTCCTCTTCCTGATAGAATCCGGCGTCGTAGGGACGGCCGGCGGACTCGTCGGCTGCGCCCTTGGCATCGGCCTCAGCAAGACGGTGGAGTTCATCGCTTCCAAAACGCTCGCCGACAGCACCATGCTCAAGGCTGATATCTCGCTCCCGCTTGTGGTCGGTGCATTGCTCGTCTCTTTCATAGTCGGCTGCCTTTCAGGCGTGCTGCCCGCGCAGCAGGCGGCAGGACTAAAGCCCGTGGATGCGCTGAGGTATGAGTGAAGGGGTTATGTGGACACCGTTGCAATCGTAAGATGCCGGGACTACGAGACTTTCGCCGTTGAGAAGGCAGTAAGAGAAGCAGTCTCGCTCGCCGGAGGCCTGAAAGGGCTGGTAAAGAAGGGAGACCGCGTCCTGCTGAAGCCTAACGTCCTGACCGCAAAAAGGCCGGAAGAAGGCGTCACGACGCACCCGTCGGTCGTCGCGGCCGTCGCAAGGATGGTCATGGAGGAGGGCGGCCTGCCGTTTATAGGGGACTGCTCGGGCTCCGTCTTCTATGAGACGACTAAAAAGGCGCTTGAGGAAAGCGGCATCATGGAGGCCGCAAGAAGGCTGGGCATTGAGGCCCGGCCTCTTGAAGCCGGAATGTTCCGGAAGGTCCCCGTCGAGCGCGGCCTGATTCTAAAGGAGGTTTATATCGCAAACGACGTTCTTGACGCGGACGTTGTGATAGACCTTCCGAAGATGAAGACGCACACGGAGACTATGATGACGGGCGCAGTCAAGAACATGTTCGGCTGCACGCCCAACGGCGAGCGCAAAAGGCTGCACGGCCTGCCCACTGAAAAATTCTCAAAGGCGCTTGTGGACATCTACATGGCTGCTCGCCCCAAGCTTGCGGTAATGGACGCGATTATCGCAATGGAAGGCAACGGCCCGTCGCAGGGCACGTTGAAGGAATCCGGTTTGATACTCGCCTCAAGGAATCCTGCGGCGCTTGACGTGGCCGCCGCAAGACTGATGGGGTTTGAACCCAGTAGTGTCACTACAATACCGCCAACGGCAGAGAAAGGGCTCGTACGCCTTGACGAGGACATCACGATAAAAGGCGAAAGCCTTGAGAGGGCCAGAACGAAATTCAAGCGGCCGGCAAGCTATCTGAACGCCAAAACATTCATGGGATTCATGACATCCCTCGCCAGCGTCCGGCCGTTCGTCATAAAGGAGAAGTGCGCGTCATGCGGCGTGTGCGTCAAGTCATGCCCGGCCGAAGCCATTAGGATAGACGGCAACAGCGCTGCCATAGACTATAACAAGTGCGTAAAGTGCTACTGCTGCCACGAGCTATGCCCGAAGGGGGCGGTC
>JAQTQS010000002.1 GCA_028712125.1 Candidatus Altarchaeota archaeon | reverse complement strand
GCAAGACCTCGCCTTCGCGACCTCTATTGCGACCTCGGACTCCACTTGTTTGACTCGGTCTAATAGTTCCATCAGGAGGATTATCAAGAGAATTATGGAAAAGGGGAGTTAAGAATAAGCTAGTCGCGCCATGACTACGGGCTCTGCGCCGGGGAACGGCGCCCCTTTTCCGCACGAATGCAAAAACAGGGAGCATTGGCCAACTTTCAGGCGCCATAAGTGCGAAGGATACGACGCCATCGTATATAAACAGCTCCTGTTAGTAATTACTACTGTATAGTATATCGATAGGACATATGAAGCAAAACGTCAATTTCATGCTCGGCGGACTTCTGGCAGTAAGCCTGGTCGCAATGCTCGGAATGACCATGTATTACAAGCAGACTTATGAAGAGCTGAAGGAGCGCTACGACGACTCGCGGCAAGACATAACGGCCGCCGCCGAACAGCTGAACAAGACCATCGAGGAGGTCCGGGCCAAGGAAGAGCAATTGAACAGGAAGGAGGGGATTTTGAACGATTATATAAGCGAGCTCAATTTGTCGAAGGAGCGCGAGACGTCGCTTGGCGCGCACTTCGTGGACCTGAGGAACGAGAAGGGCTACCTTGAGGACAAGCTTAACAAGACCATGACCGACCGCGAACGGTATATTATCCTCTGGAACGCCACGAAAAGGGAGTACGAAGTCTGCCGGTGGGACTACCAGCTGAAGGAGCGCGAGGCAACCAAACTCCAGGACCGCATAGACGCGGTGAGGAATATGAAAGGGCCTATGCTCAGCCTGACTAACGCCGTCAGGGATAGGGAGGATGACGTAAGCACGAAAGCAGGGGAGATAGATGACATTGCGGGCGATATAAAGTCCCGGTCCAACGACACGGTTATAATCAACTATGCAGAGGATATCGAGAAAAATGCGAACGCTATAGACGACCTCTTGGACAGCCTGCTGTACAGCATCGCCCAGCTGGAGTCAAAGATTACCGAGATGAGCCAGACATGAAAACCGAATTCGTGAAAAAAATCGCAGAGGCGGGGAGAACAATGCTCGCGATACAATTTTTCGGCATACTCCTCGACGCACTCGTCCTATTCCTCGCGGTCGGGGTATTGATGACGATACTCGGCATAAACATCGCATACGCGCTAATACCTGCAGCCGCCTACCTGGTTTTCGAGTCGGCAGCCGCATTGATGAAAAGCAACATCCTCGGCACTATCGAAAAAAAGCACAAGAAACTCGACGAGCGGCTGTCAACCGCCCACGACAACCAGGACAATCCCGGCAACATAATAGTCGAAAGCCTCATAAAGGACGTGACAGGCGAGCTCGACGTGATGGAATCCTCGGAATTCTTCGAATCAAGGAAAGTGTCGTCAAGGGTGATGACTTCAATGGCGCTCATATTCCTCATCCTCATAATAACGGTCATTGACTTTCGCGGGATGGCCGGCGGCGCCCTGGACCTCAACAGCCTGATGAGAGGCGTCGGCGATGCGCTCCGCGAGCGGGGCATCGAATACGAACGCCTGACCGGCGGCGAAGACCGCTGGGAGAACAGCAACCTGACAACGGAAAAGGAGGATGAGAAGATGGGCGCAGACCCCGGAGGCGACCGGCCCGGCGCACTAGCCGGCCCGATACCCGGAACCGCCGGCGGCGTGGGCTCGGACGAGTCAACGGACATATTCGGAAAGCCGTCGAATGCGGCGATAGAGGGCGAGAACGTGGACCTTGACCTGCATCCGGACTACGGCGGCGAGATTGAGATAAAGGACGACGACGGCAGCAGGGAGCAGATGGCGGTCGAAGCGGGCGCCGAAAGGGCTCAGACCTCGGAATCCTGCGACGAGTGCGCGGTCGGGCCGGGCAACGAGGAGCTGGTGAAAAGGTACTTTGAGAAGATACTTGGTGAAGCATGATGGACACGGATAAGGGAATAACAAGAGAGGAGCTGAAAAACCTCAAGGAAGTGTACGCGTCATTGGGAGACTCTTACAAGAAGATTCTCGGGGAGACAAGGAAGGTCGTGGCGGGGCAGGATGATGTGCTCGAGCAAATCCTGATAGCCATATACACCGACAGCCACGCCCTGCTTGAAGGCTTCCCGGGCCTTGGGAAGACCCTTATGGTCAGGACGATAGCGGACATCATGGACATGAAGTTCCGCCGCCTACAGTGCACGCCCGACCTCATGCCGTCTGACGTTACCGGGACGCACGTGATAGAGGAAACGACAGACGGGAAAAAATGCTTCCGCTTCGAGGAAGGTCCGGTGTTCACGAACATCCTTTTGGCCGACGAGATAAACAGGGCGACCCCCAAAGCGCAGTCCGCGCTCCTCGAGGCCATGCAGGAGCGGCAGGTCACCGCAGGCAACCAGACGTTCCCGCTCGACAGGCCGTTCTTCGTGCTCGCCACCCAGAACCCGATAGAGATGGAGGGGACTTATCCTCTACCTGAAGCACAGATTGACCGGTTCCTAATGAAGATACTCGTATCCTACCCGACGCGCGAGGAAGAAGGAAGGATAATAGACTACTACGCAGGCGAAAACACGCCAAAGTGCTCTAAGGTAATCGCGAAAAGCCAGGTCGTCAACATCCAGCGGCTTACGCGCATGATGCCGATTTCAAACGACGTAAAGGAATACGTGCTGCGAATAGTCGGCGCGACAAGGCCTGAGGAAAGCAAGATGGCCAAAGAGTTTTTGGACTACGGGGCGAGCCCCCGGGCGTCGCTCGGCCTGATACTCGCCGCAAAGGCCCGCGCGCTGATTAACGGCAGGAACTACGTCGGCAAGGAGGACGTCGAGCGCGTCGCACGGCCGGTGCTGCGCCACCGCCTGATACTCAACTTCGAGTCCGAGCGCAAGGGCGTTAAGACCGACGATGTCATATCGAGGATACTGAAGGAGGCGTAATTACACGCCATGCTATAGGATGATAGACCCTTCGTTTTTAGACCAGCTCAGGGAGCTGAACATAGTGCTCAAGCGCAGGGTATCGAGCGCCTACGCCGGCGGCCGGTCGTCAGTCCAGTACGGCCGGGGCATCGAGCCCGTCGACCACCGGGAGTACATGCACGGCGACGACTTTCGGCTGATAGACTGGAAGCTCTACGGCAGGACCGAGCGGCTGCACATCAGAAGGTTCGAGGAGGAGAAGAGCATGATACTCCACCTTCTCGTGGACGCAAGCTCCAGCATGGACTTTTCGACGACCGGCATCCGGAAGTTCGACTATGCCGGGAGCATAGCAGCCGCCTTCGGCTACCTTTCGGTGCACTCCAACGAAAAGTTCGCGACAGCGCTATTCTCAGGCGGCCTTATGGAGGTCGTCGAGCCGGACAAGAGCAAGAAAAGGCTTTTTGAGACGATAGACCTGATGAACAGGCTCCAGCTCGAGCGCGGGACGAGCCTTTCAAATTCGGCCAACCAGTACGTCAAGATGATAAAATCCAAGTCGCTCGCAGTCATCATATCCGACTTCCTAGAGCCTGTCGACCAGCTAAGGAACGGCATATACCGCATGGCAAAGGCTTCGAAGGAGTTGATAGCCATACAGGTCCTGGACCCCGCCGAACTCAAGCTGCCGTGGACAGACGACATACTGTTCGAAGACTTGGAGACGGAGGAGAAGCGCAGGACGTACCTGTCCCCGAACTTCAAGGTTGAATACGGGCGCCAGGTCCAAGACCACGTCATGCGCCTCCAGCAAGTATGCAACGAAATCGGCGTATCATACAACCTCGTGACGACCGAAAAACCGATACTCGACTCGTTCGTCAGCCTAGTGGGGGGGATAGAGAGAGGAAAATAAATGGCCCTGCCGGCAAGCATTCCGACGCCTAACGGCTTCATCAACGAGGCAGCGCTCGCAGCTATCGCGCTGGTAATACCGCTCATAATACTCTACCTCCTCAAGCCGAAACCGAAGAGGATAAAGTTCCCGACCGTCCGCTTCATCAAAAACGCTGAAAACTCAAGGCGCTTCAGCTCCATCCTCAACCGGTTCATCAGGGACCCGCTGCTCCTCATGCAAATCCTGCTCATCGCACTACTTGCCATAGCAATGGCAAACCCGTACTTCGACAAGGAGCGCACGACGACTGAGAATACGGCCATAGCCCTCGTCATAGACGCCTCAGCCAGCATGAAGGCGACGGACGTTGCGCCAAGCAGGTTCGAAGCGGCGGTCGCTGGCGCGAGGGAAGTAGTGTCCTACGCAGGCGACGGAAGCGCGATAAGCATAATACTCGCCGAGAACATACCGATAACAGTACTATCCGGCGGCAGCAAGACGCGGGCTCTGGAACTCCTCGGCCGCATCAACTGCGGAGACACGCCGTCGAATACCGGCGACGCGATGCTGCTCGCCCGAGACCTGCTTTCCTCAAGCCCACTGAAAAAGACGGCCTACCTCTTCTCGGACTTCGCGAAGAGCGAGAGCGACCCGCTTGCCGCGCGTAAAGTGCTCCTGCTCAACGGAATAGACGTGCGGTATATCGCCCTGAACGACGGAGCGTCCAACGCCGGGATAACCGAGATAGACGCAAGGCGCGCGTCAATGAACCGGAACATACTCTACATGACATACAAGCTCCGGAGCCTTGACGCGGAAAGCAGGGAGATAACCCGGCGCATATACGTCAACAACATACTCGCCTCGACGCAGAGCAGCGTACTGAAACCGATGGCTGAGGAACTGTTCTACGTGAACTACACGATAAGCCAGGACCCGCAGCTTATAACCGTCGAGCTTTCGGGAGCGGGCGCCCTGCCAGCGGACGACAAGGCGTACGCCGTCGTGCCGGAGCTGAGAAGCTACAACACAATGATACTGACGGGCAAGGATGCCGACAGATACACGGTATACGCGCTCGAAGCGCAGACCAACAACAGGATACGGACTGCCGAGCCGCCGGTACTGCCCTCGCTCCCCGAGTACGACAGCGTGATAATCGGCCAGGTCAAGGCGGACAGCATACTGCCGGGCACGTTCCGGGACATCAAGAACTACGTGGAATCCGGGAAAACTCTCATCGTCATAGCCTCGCCGGAACTCTCGGCCATGGAAGACGAGAACCTGAAAGGCTTACTGCCGGTAAGGCTGAAGGAGCTCGTAAGCCTTGAAAGGGCGGTAAGCACCAGCAGCCATGAAATCCTCAACGACGTCTCGCTCGCCAACACGGCGGTAAAACGCTACTATACCGCAGAAGCCAAGGATAATGCGACAGTCATCGCCGAAACCGAAGGCAACCCCCTCATAGCATACTGGAACGTTGGCAAGGGAAAGGTCGTCTACATGGGAATCAACCCCGCGAACGAATGGAGCTCTTTCCAATACAGCTCATCCTTCCCGATATTCTGGGCCCAGTTGATAGAGTACATAAACAGGCGGGAAGGCGCAATCAAGAACCTCAACCACAAGACCGGAGGGTACATAATACTACAATCCGAAGCGGACGTCACAAACCCGGAGGGCAAGACAACGCGCTCCAAAAGCATATTCCTCGACCGGACGGGCTTCTACAGCATAAACACGCCGGAGACAAACGACCGCGTAGCGGTAAACCTCGAAGACGAAGACGAGTCCGACATCAGGACGGCTTACCAGGACAAGGAAGCATTCATCCCGCCGGCAGAGCAGGAAAAGAAGACGAGGGAGGAGTTGATGGCGTATATCATCGCGCTCGCGCTCGCACTGCTATTCGCCGAGATGTACGTATACCGCAGGAGGGGCAGGCTATGACAAACCCCATAATCAACGAAACCGCCGACATCGGCCTGCAGGCGACGACCACTATAGCCGAGGCGACGACGACACTGGCCCAGACGACGACAACCCTGTCGGCTGCGGCGAAAAGCGGCCTCACGGAGGCCATAAACATGCTCCTCAGCATAAGGTTCGGCAACCCAACCGCCCTCGCAGCCCTCCCCGTACTGCTGCTCATCCTGCTGTGGTACGTTCGCAGGGGCGGGAATATAAGAAAAAACGCCGCCTTCCTGCTGACACGAGCAACGATCATAACATTGCTAGTCCTCGCCATGGCATACCCGGTGCTGCATGAAAGCAAGACCGACGTGCAGGAAATGCCGTCGGTGAGGATAGTCATAGACCAGTCGCCCAGCATGGTAGTCTACGGCAACCAGACCGAGCAGCTTGCAATCAGTTTCAAAACCGGGCTTTCAGGCATGGTGCACAACGCCACACAGGCATCGGAGAAGATAACCATCGAAGCAACCGAAGCGGGCGAAAAAACACAGCTCGGAGACGAACTATACCGGCTCATCACAACAATCAACGACAACAGCTTCATAATCCTCCTTTCCGACGGCAACAACAACTACGGAAGGAACCCGGCGGACGTCGCACGCCAGCTAGGACGGGCGAACGCCACCATCTACGCCATCGCCCTCCAGCCGGAATACAAAGACGTATACGTCTCCGCGATACGGGGAGACCCGAAGGTCACGACCCCGCATGACTACCAGGCGGAGATAGACATAGCCTCGAGCGCACCCCACCCCACAGGATACAAGCTGACGCTGTACGCAGACGGCGTTAAGATAACTGAAATGCAGCTCTCGCAGAACACAACCCTAAAGACAATCCCCGCGAAATTCGCATTCAACGGCGAAGGCATTCACACAATCACGGCAGAGATAACGCAGGCAGGCGGCATCAAGGCAAACGACGCGCTGTACAAGACCGTCGAAGTCGTCGACAAGCCGACGATACTGCTGGTCACAAACAAGACCGAATCGCCCTTCAGAAGCATGCTCGACGAACTCTACGACGTGACGCCGGCCGACCGCGTCACAGACCCCGAAGACTACGACGTGGTAATCCTCGACGACGTGAACGCCAACACCATAAGCCATCAAACAGTCGAAAAACTCAGGGAATACACGCTCAACGGAAACGGACTCATCGCAATCGGCGGAAGGAACTCATACGACTTTGGGAACTACAACAACAGCCGGTTTGAATCACTACTGCCGGTCCTCTCAATGGAAAAACCGGTCGAAAGAAGGAAGAAGATAGCCGTAATGGTCCTCATAGACATATCAGGCAGCACCGAATACGGCCTTTCACAGGACTACCGTCTTACCCCGAAAATAGACTTCGAAAAGGCGCTTGCAATCAAGATACTGCGCAGCCTCGAAACCAACGACTCGGTCGGCATCATAGCCTTCAACACCGCACCCTACCCGATAGCATCCCTCGGCCGGCTCGGCGAGCGCAGGCTCTCCATAGAAGACACCATAGTCAAGCTCAAATTCGGCGGAGGCACCGACATGATGACATCGCTTGAAACCGCCGAAAACCAGCTCAAATACTACGCAGTCAACAAATACGTCATAATACTCTCAGACGGGGTGATACGCACCGCAAGGATACCCGAAACCATAGAAAAAGCGAGACAGCTCGGAGCCGAAGGAATCAAGGTATACACCGTAGGAGTGGGATTTGACACCGACGAAACCTTCATGGAAGAGCTCGCAAAAGCCGGAAAAGGAGTATACTTCAAACCCGAAGGCTACCAGCGCATCAACATAGAATTCGGCCGCGGCCTCGAAGAGGAAACGCCCGGCTCCTACGCTATAGACACCCGCGACCCCTACCACTTCATCACCCGCAACATAAACGTCACAGCCCAGATAACGGGCTACAACCGCGTGCAGGAAAAAACAGCCGCACAACTCCTCCTCGCAACCAAATCCGGAAACCCGGTACTCACGGTATGGAACTTCGGGCTCGGCCGCACCGCAGCCTACACCGCAGACGACGGAAACGAATGGGCGGCCGGCTTCTACCAGAAAGGAAACAGCAAAATCATGTCAGCCACCGTAAACTGGGTGCTCGGAGACCTAGAGAAAAACAAAAAAGTCCGCATAACAACACAAGACACAACACTCGGAGAAACCGCGACCATAAGAATAGACGCGCCCGTCCGGCCCGCCATAACCATAGGAAAAGACGGCAGCACAATCCAGCTCGAAGCTAAGGCGACCGGTATAAACACATACGCCGCATCCTTCAAACCCAACAAAACCGGAACATACACCATAACCGCCACAACACCCCAAGGCTCGGACCAAAGCGGAATCGCAGCAAACTACCCGACAGAATACTCAAAACTAACACCCAACTACGACGAACTCTCAACCATCGCACGAGCAGCCAACGGCCGACTCATCCACCAGGAAGAACTAAACGCCCTCGAACAAGACATCGCACAACAAATGAAAAGACTATCAACCAAAACCACAGAAGAGACAAAACCACTATACATATACCTCGCCGCGGCCGCGCTATTAATCTACATCACGGACGCGGTGATAAAAAGGATACAGGAAATAAGAAGACTGAGGGAGTAGAGAGCTTACCTTCTCAACCCCAGCATCGTTATGTACAGGCTTGTGAGTCCTAGTAGTCCTGCGCAAAATCCAATTATGAATAGTGTTCCTTTTTCTTGGAGCAGGAGGATTGATGCTGTCAGCAGTATTATTCCGGTTATTGCCGCAAGGGGCGGGCTTTTCCTCAGGGTTCTTCCGGCGCGTATGAAGAATGGCTTTTTTTCTTTCATTTGTCTTTTTAGCGCAATGCAATGTAGGCTATTGTCAGGAATACGAGCAGGAGCATGACGAGCATGAATACTAATGTGAACGAGGCCTGTTTCGCGTGGGCTGCATGGATGGCCTCCGCAGCGTCAGGCATGCCGCCGTCGGCGGGTTTGATTGCGTTGAGGTCAAGCTTCTCCTTCTTTAGGGCGATTCGTATGTAGGAGATGAGCCGGCCCGCGATGGATATGAGGAGCGTCAGTAGGAATCCGAGCAGTAGGACGTAGACGAGCCTGATTCCGGTGTTCACGGCCTTGTTTTCGGACGGGCTTAGGAGTTTTCTGATTGTAGGGTTGTCGAGGATGCCGTATATCTTGTCGGTGATTGGCTGTGGTTTGGCGTATTCGGCGGCCTTCGCGAGCTCGTCCATGGTATTCGCCTGGGTGCTGTTGTGCAGGACGATGTAGAATGTCTTTGCTGTGTTTGCGTATTCGATTGCGGCGTCATAGTCCCCGTCGGCATAGGCTTTGAAGGCGAGTTCGCTGCTTATCGAGGCGTTCATGTCCATGAGCAGGCGGGACTTGATGAGTATGAAATCGCTCGCGTTTTGTCCTGCGTCGTTGCGTATGAACTCGTACTTCGCCCTTGCGGTCTGCGCGGCCAGCGATGCGTTGATGAAGTCGCCGGTGGTGTAGGCGTCAAGGGCCTGGCTGTAGAAGACGTCGGCCTCCCTTGACAGCACGTAGGTCGAGTTGACCTTCGCGTCGATTATGGCTATGAGCGAAAGAACCCTCCGCGCGTCGTCATCCTTTTCGAAGCGGTAGTATATCTCCTTCGCCCGGCCGGCGTAGTCCAATGCGAGGGTGTACTGGCCGCTGCTGTAATACTGCCTGGCGCGGCTGTAATAGGCGTCGGCCTCCTGGAGTTTCGCCCGGATGCCCGGCTTTAACAGCATCACCTGCTTGCCTGCGCTGACTGCGACCTCTATGTCGGGCGTACTGTCGAAATTCCCGGTTATTATGCGTCCGACATAGCCGAACCTTGTGGAGTTCCAAAGGAGGCTGCGGGACGAGTCGTATACGTACACCCTTTCCGAGCCGATGATGAGCTCGGAATCGCCGTCGGCGTTCAAGGCCGCGGCCGCGACCGAGTACGCCCGGTCCGTGGTGCCAAGCATGTTCTTCTCATTGCCGGTTGAGTCGAACAGGAACGCCTTGTAGGTTCCGGCGAGTACGCTGCTGGTGCCGTCCTTCATGCGCGCGAAGGCCACGGAGTCGACATCGTCGCCCATGTCCTCAAGCCATCGCAATCTCCCATTATTGTCAATTATCACGACAAGAGGTATCATGGCGAGCGCCAGCTCGTCACCCCCGCCGCCGTCAAGGTCGCCGGCCTGCATGTCAAGGACGCCGGCGGTCGTGTTGAAAATCCATGCGACGCTGCCGTCCAGATTGAGCGCGATAACCTCAGCATTCTTCTGCTCAACAGGGATGCAGCCGGCCCCGCTGACCGGAGCCATTACCGTCCCCAATACTATGAGAGGGCCGCGGCTCGAGTTGATGACCTTGAAGACGTTGGGGTAGTAATAGCCGGCGTGGTAAGTCCACACCTTATCGGCGGTTTCCGGGTGTATGGCGTACAGATTATTCCCGCCGCACGAGTCGGCATTCGTGCTGAACAACACCTCCTTAAGGCCGTCGCCGTTGACGTCGACCGCCACTGCGTTCTCGACCGCCTCGCTCTCGGTGTAATACTTCCACAAAAGGCCGCCCGATGAATTAAGGACGTAGAGGTGGCTGCTGCTGCCGGTCAATACCTCGCTCCTCCCGTCGCCGTCCAAATCCGCGCCCCGCACGAAATTGACATAGCCTGGAACGCCGTACTTCCACAATATCTCGCCCGACGTCCCAAATGCGTAGACCATCCCCTCGGCAGACGAGCTCACCAGCAGCTCAAGCGCGCCGTCCCCGTTGATGTCGGCCGCGTCAAAACCGCTCACGACCTCGCTCATATTGGCCTTCCACACGAATGTCATATAGTCGGGTTCGTAAGCCGAAGCGGCCGCCGAAAGCAGCATCAACACACCCACCGCGGCTAGAAGCCGGACGCTAAATCTTCTTGTCATCCTCCAGTTTTGAAAGAAGTTTCACGACCGAATAGGACGCGCGAGTGACACCCATGCTCCGCTTCTCGGTATCGGTCCCGACGAGGTAAAGCCGGTCGACCGGGGACTTGACGTCGGCAAACTGCGCGCCGACAGCCCACACCGCCTTCTCGGGAACAAGAGCCTGCACGTGAGTGAAATCCACGCCCTGCTCCACGCCGGGCACCGTCTGGTAAATCATGTCCAAGGCGCGCCGCTTCTCACGCTCCAAATCAAAACCCTGGGGCATGTTAAAGGCAAACCCGACCAGTTGATGGTCCTTCGGCGCAAGGCCGGGATCGTAGTTCGACGTCGGGACGACCCAGGAATACGGCTGCGAGTCGGCCCAAATCTCGCTCCCCTGCTCCATGAAAACCTTTTTCTTCAAACCCAGCCACACCGTCATCGAGCTAATTCGCTTGATTCTCCCAAGCAAAGCCGCATAATCCTTGGGCAGGCCGCGGGCAAGCTTCGGCAGCTCGGATGAAAAGCCGGAATAGACGAGGTAATCGGCCGTATAGCTGTCCTTCGTCGTCGAAAGCTCGACGGACTTCTCGCCGATGTCAATGCCAGTCACCTCCTCGTTAACATTTAAATCCGCCCTGCCGCCGATGGACGTCACGATGGAGTCAACGATGGACTGCACGCCGGTCTTGGGATAAGTCTGGTCCGTGCCGCCCTCCTTCATCAGGACGTTATAAAGCTTGTCCAAGTAACCTTCGGAAATGCTCTTGTAACGCTCGGCATCAATAAAACGCGCAACGGGAGTTGCGGCCATCGAACCGCCCCCGGTCATGAACGCGCACATGCAGTCCAAAAACCTCCCGGTCTCCGGACTGATGCCGCTGCCGATAAGCTCGGCAACGCTCAGGTTGTTCAAATCCCTCTCCTCGCCCAGAAGATAAGACGCGCTGAACAACGTCTTCACAAGATAAAGACGGTCGACCGGCGGAATCAAGTCAAACGAAAGCCAGTCCCGCAGATTCCAAGGGAACGGCCGCACCATCCCGCCAAGCCGGACGAAATACCGGCCATGAGGAACGAAAATCGGAGTAACCTCAAAGTACTTGTCCATCAGCAGCTTCAGCGGCCCGTGCTCAAGCCTCGTTATGATGTGCGGCCCTGTATCGACGCGGTAGCCTTCTATGTTGTAGCTCCTCAGCACGCCGCCGACCATTGGCTCGCGCTCCAGCAATACGACCTTCTTGCCCTCCTTTGAAAGCGCCAGCGCCGACAGCAGGCCGGAAACCCCGCCGCCGACCACGGCCACGTCGTAGTCCATAAGCACTTGTTGAGCATATTAGATTGGATACAAATATCTACTAAGGTGAGGGATATGGACGAATCCGCCAAGGCGACCAAGAGGGACGAAAGGTTTTTCAGGATGGAAGTGAAATGGGACGAGAAGGGAGAGCCGCAGATAAAGACCGAGGCCAAGGACGCTCCGATACACGACGTCGTCTCTGCGTTAAGCCAGACGCTCTACAAGTTCAACAAGGAGTGGACTGAGAAGACCGGCTTCACAATAAAGAGATAAAGTCTTACCAGGGGACCTTCTTTAGCTTCAGCAGCCAGGCGACGAAATTCGCCACAAGGTGCAGTGGAACGGTTATTATCACGACTATCGCGAAATACTCAAGGTTTACCGGGCTTATCAGCCCTGCGCAAAAGAAAGCGCCGAAGATGTAGTCAAGCTGGTCGAGCAAGGGCGCCGGCATCCCGCTCTCTATGCCCATCCGCCGCTTGAAAAAACTCTTTACCGCATCCCCGGCTATAGCGCCGAATCCGAGGAGGAATGCGAGCGAAAGCGACATGGCGGGAAGATGCAACGACGAGCCAAGGTGCAGGTAGCCGGACAGGAGCGATGAAGACTCCGAATGAAAACTATGCTGGAAAAAGCCCGTCACCAAAGCCGCAGCCACGCCGAAAAACAGGCCGCGCCATGTCTTGTTCGGACCGAAAATCCTGACGTTGCGCCACGAAAATCCGAAATCCAATGGATAGGAATACTTCTCGAAAAAGCGTATGTGGGCTATGTCGCTCGCAATGGAATTCGCCATGTACGCAGGCAGTATGAACCATAATGCCTCCAGAACGACTGACAGGGATGAAAAGTCCGGCATGATAGTTATTTGTTGAATACTTTTAAATCAGGATTTAGAGCGTGTCCATGCACTCGTCCACTGGCGGGCAGACCGGGTTCTCGCCCGGGCAGTCATCGCAGTCTATCGAATTCCAGGCCACGCAGCAGCAGGATATGGTGTTTGTTTTCTTGAAGGAACTGGACGCGCAGGAGGTGTGGCACTGCGCTTGTATGTCATTCAGCTTCTGAGTGGCCCATGCAGAGCATTCCGCTGACGTGCTGATGTCAGGGCTTCCCTGCGCTCCGTCGTTTATCCATTCATAGAGGCTCCCGCGGTCGCCGCAATAGGCTTCGCAGTCAGGCAGGTCTGCGCAGTAATAGCAGTTGGACTGGCTGGAGAGCGCGATGCACGCCTGGTTTGAGCCGCAGTCGTCGTTGCAGGTGCTGTTCTGGTAGTAGTAGCCTTCGTCGCACTTCTGCACGCACAAATAGCAGCTGCTGGTGGTCTTCTCGCAGCGCTCGTTGATGCCGCACGTATCGTCGCACGCCGGGTCCTTGTAAAAATAGCCTTCGGGGCATGGGCTCTTGCACCAGTAGCAGTCGTTTAGCTGGGTGCTTTTCGTGCACTCCTCGCCCTCGTCGCACTCGCCGCGGCAGGTGCTGCTCTTGTAGAAATAGTTCGCAGGGCACAATCTGTCGCAGGAAAAGCAGCCGGCATAGGTAACGCTCGGCACGCAAGCCCAGTTCCCGGCATTGCTGCAATTCACGGCGCATGACGAGTCGTTATAGTAATAAGTCCGGTCCGGGTCGTCCGCCGGACAGGCGGCAGCGCACTGGTAGCATGTTATCGGCTGGCCGTTGAAAGTTATCGTGACGCCTGAAGGGCGACAGCGCTGGCCGGCTAGGCATGCGTTTTTGCATGCCGGGTCGTTGTCGTAGGAGCCTTGCGGGCATTGCTGCGGGATTGTTGTCGAGGTTGCTTGGGTCGTCTGGAGGATGGTCGTTGCCTGTTTAGTCGTCGTAGGCTGCGTCGTCTGCGGATTTGTTGTCTGCGGGCTCGTGGTCGTCTCGTCCTTGTCGCAGATGCGGTTGCTGTTCGAGTCAAGGCAGCATTCACCGCGCTTGTACTCGATGTACGGCTGGGGGCAGAAGGGCTCGTTCGTCGTTGGCGAAGTCTTTTTAGTGGTATTGCCGCTTTTTGTCGTGATGCATCCTGCCGATAGGACGAGCAGCGATATTGCGCAGATGACGAGTTTGATGTTGCGGCCCATAATGTGAAATTTTTTAGTTTAGGCATATATTAATGGTTGTTCAGCTTCTCAGGTATTCTTCCCATAATGACGCGGCGGCTGACATGACGTCTGAAAAGTTTTTCGCGAGTATCAATTCGTGTGTGCGCCGGCCTTTGTTGTATTTTTTTTCGAGCATGCCTGCGCGCCTGAGGCGTTTTAGCATGTTGTGGTAGGTGCTTTGGGTGATTTCATGCCGGATGATGTAGGATTTCCACTGGTCGACGGTGTAGGGCGTTTCTGTGCGGCTCCATTGCTTGATTGTTTGGAGGAAATCCCCGGCGGCTTTGGCGGTCTCCGGCTCTTTCCAGAATAGTCGCGCGAGGATTTCCTCCATGTTTTGGGGTGGTTGGCCGGATATTTCGAGTTTGACTGGCATTTTATTGTGCGTTATATGTAATGTTAGTATATATACTTTGATATTTATAAATAATTTGTTTTATTATTGCGTGTTATATAGAATAAAAAGATGTATATATTTTATAATTTATAGGTATTTTTTGTATATATGTGTTTTTCTAATATTATTATTGCGTATTACATACAATAATAAAAAGCTAAACAACTAACTTCGCCAGAACGCTCACATCCGCATCAGTCCTCAAGCCAACAGGCTCGAAATGAGTCCGAGCCGCATTAAAACCGGCCTCAGAAAGCCCCTTGAAGACGGCTTCCATCGTCGGGGATGGAACGCCTTTCAATTCACAAATCTTATGCAGATTGAAATAAGGCTTCAAGACAGCCTGTTCGTTTCCAACCATATTGACAAGCGAGACAGCATCCTTTTTGGTCTTAAAGACGCCAGCCTCAAGCTCGCCGGCAAGCCGGCCGCAAAACTCAGCGTCCGCGAACGTGCCGCCCCAAAGCGGGCCGGCGGTTGAAAGCTCGCCGCCGCAGGAGCATTTCTCCTTTAGAGCGCCGAGTTTTACATAGGTTCGCTCAAGGCACTTGAAGCAGTGCTGGACATAGACGATTGCATCCTGCGTCGGCTGGACGAACACGCGACCCCGGTCAAGCTCGACAAAAGCTCGGAAGTAATGACGCGTCGAATGCGAGAACAAGACGCGCATCCCATGCTCATAGCGCACCGCAGTCCTTGCGATAAAACCAAGGAGGATGCGAAGGCCCATCTCGTCGTAATAGTCGGTGCGAAGCGACGTCGCGTCGTACTTGCGCCTGCACGCCCGCGGATAAGTGCCGCAGAGCGCGCTCGTATCGGTCGCCGCAACCCCAAGAAAGCCCCTCTTGCCGAAAGCACGAATTGCGGCATCGAGATAACGAACGGGCGGGCCGAACGGGTCCACATCGACGAAATCGAACTTCCTGTCGCTGAGATAGTGATTGCAGTTGTCGTTAGAAATTGACACGTTAACGCCGTTTATTTTCGCGTTCTCCTCCATAAGCTCGCACGCCTGCCGGTTAAGGTCGTTCAGGCAGACTTCTTTCACGCCGGCCTCTTTTGCAATCCTTATCCCACGGGCGCCGCTCCCGGCCAGCGCATCGCAATAGCTCTCCGGTTTCAACAGCCGGCAGGCCGCAACGCTAAGGTCCCGCGACAACTCCATGACCGGATTGTAGAACACGGGATTGCGGCTGGTCAGCTTCTCAACCACCGGCACCCGAAGCTCGGTCGAACCCTCAAACACGCTCCTGCAGAGCATATATAAGTCTTGGTAGACATCTATATTAGCAGAATGAAGATAGCTGTCGCAATCACCGGCGCATCCGGCATAATCATCGGCCGGCGGCTCGTGGAAGAGCTTGTAAAGAGAAAGCATGAAGTCCATCTCATCATCTCGAAGGGCGCAAGAGAGGTCGCGAGATACGAGGACAATACGGACTTGAAGAAGGCCGAGAAGGCCGCCTCTCGACTTTATGACGAAAAAGACATGGCCGCGCCGCTCGCCTCCTCGTCGTTCGCAATTGACGCGATGGTCGTCGCGCCGTGCTCGCTCAAGACGCTGTCTGGCATTGCCAACGGCTACGCAGACAGCCTCATAACACGGGCGGCCGAAAACTGCCTGAAGATGAACTGGAAGCTGGTCGTATGCCCTAGAGACACGCCATTGTCGCTGCCGGCGCTTGAGAACATGGTGAAGCTGAAGACTGCGGGGGCTCTTATTGTGCCGCCGAATATGGCGTACTACCATAAGCCGAAGACTGTGGACGACGTTACGGACTTTTTCGTAGGAAAGATTCTCGATGCGCTTGAGATGGGACACAACCTGTACAAAAAATGGGGGAATTCAGGATGACCATGCGTGATTTCATAAAAAAACTGGACAAGGAGGGGAAGCTGTTTAGGGTGGACCGGAAGGTTGACCCTAAGTTTGAGATTTCGTCCATACTCAAGGCGCTGGACGGCAATGCCGTTTACTTCAGCGGCGTCAAGGGCTATGACATGCCTGTCGTCGGCGGCCTGTGCAGTTCGCGGGAGCTTATCGCGTCGGGGTTAGGCACTACGCCGGAAAGACTGATGTTCAAGGTGGCCGACGCCATCGAGCGCAAGACCAAGCCGTCTATGGCGAAGACCGCGCCGTGCCAGGAAGTGATTGAAGATGACATAAGCAGCCTGCCTGCACTCACGCACTACGCGAAGGACAAAACGCCTTATCTAACCTCTTCGGTCGTAATCGCAAACGACCCGGAATACGGCCACAACCTGAGCATCCACCGCATCATGGTGACAGGCAAAAAAAGGCTGGTCATCAGGATTTGCGAGCGGGACTTGTGGCAGTACCTTAAGAGGGCGGGCGGCGAGCTGGACGTGGCAATAGCGCTGGGGAACGACATGTCGATACTCGTCGCAGAGGCCGTGAGAGTCCCGATTGACGTGGACGAGTACGAAATAGCGAACACGCTGAATCCGGTAAAGCTCGTAAAGGCGAAGACTGTCGACATTAATGTGCCGGCAGATGCCGAGATTATTATTGAAGGCCGAATCACGAACGAGACCGACGCCGAAGGGCCGTTTGTCGAATTGACGGGAAAGTATGACGCAATCGAGCGCCAGCAGCCGGTCATCGAGGTGAAAAAAGTCACGCGCAGGAAGGACGCCATCTACCAGGCACTGGTCGGCGGGTCGAACGAGCACAAGCTGTTGATGGGCCTGCCGAGGGAGCCGACGATTTACAACGAAGTAAAGAAGGTCTGCGACTGCAAAAACGTTTCTATAACGCCCGGCGGCTGCAGCTGGCTGCACGCGGTCGTCCAAATCAGCAAGAAGAATCCCGAAGACGGGATGAAGGCGATTGAAGCCGCGTTCAAGGGCCATTCCAGCGTCAAGCACGTGTGGATTGTCGACGAGGACGTTGACCCGTTCGACTTCCAGCAGGTCGAGTGGTCGATGGCGACGAGATTTCAGGGCGGCAGGAACATGGTAGTCCACAAGGATGCCATGGGCTCGAGCATAGACCCGTCGTCGGAGTACATGGAAGGATGCGACCGGAGGAAGACGACGAAGATAGGATTCGACTGCACGATACCTTCGGGAAAGAAAAGGGACGACTTCACGCTCGTACAGGCGCCGATGAGAATAGACCTGAAGAAATACGGCGTTAAACGGTGAAATTGGACTGGATGAAAGCCGTGATATTCGACATGGACGGCGTGCTGATAGACACGTTCGAAGCCCACCGTAAGGGTTTTGACGTCGTGATGAGAAGGCGCTACGGCTTCGGCGTGGGCAGGGAGGAGTTCCTCGGTTATTTCGGGATGGACCCGCGGGACATAACAGCCGGCCTCTTGAAAGCGCACGGCGTTTCCGAAATGCCGGATTTCAATCTGTTTTACGCCGAAAAGCAGAGGGAGTTTCGGAGGATGACTGAGGAGGGCGTTATAGTCCTGCCGGGCGTAAGGGAGTTGCTTGAAAAACTCAGGAAGGAGAACTTCAGGATAGCACTCGCCTCCAGCACGACATTGAAGTCCATCATACCGCTCATGGAAAAAACCGGCCTCAAGGGATACTTCCAGGCGTTCACGGGAATGGAGGACACGAAGAAGGCCAAGCCCGAGCCTGAGGTATATCTCAAGGCCGCGGAGAAACTGGGCGTGCCGCCTGCTGATTGCTGGGTTATTGAGGATTCTCTTCCGGGCATCGAAGCCGGCAGGAAGGCAGGGATGAGAGTTGTCGGCGTGCAGACGGGCATGAGGAGCGAAAGAGAGCTCTTAGGGGCCGGTGCTGACTTTGTCGTAAAGACGCTTGAGGAACTGGACACCGGTGATTTAAGAGAAAAGGTAGAGTAGTATAGTAATATGCAGCTTTCAAGGGATGAGGAGGATATCCTGGACGGGAAAGCAGGCAACGCCGCGGCCAAGTCGATGAAGATTCTTGCGGCCTTGGGCGAGATTTACGGCGCGAAGCGCCTGATTCCCGTGACGTCGGTCCAGGTTGCCGGCGTAAGCTACGAGAACCTTGGCGATGCAGGCCTTGAATACCTGGCCGAACTGGCTGTTGACGGGAGGGTTAAGGTTCTGACCACGCTCAATCCCGCCGGCATGGACTTGAAGGACTGGCGCAAGCTCGGGATACCTGACGAATTCGCGGTAAAGCAGAAGAAGGTGATTGACGCGTTCTCAAGGATGGGCATCGTGACAAGCTGCACCTGCACGCCCTATCTCGCAGGCAATCTCCCGGCATTCGGCGAGCATGTCGCATGGGGCGAATCATCCGCAGTCACATTCGTCAACAGCGTCATAGGCGCGCGCACCAACCGCGAGGGGGGCCCGTCCGCTCTCGCAGCGGCAATCATCGGTAAGACGCCGGAATACGGATTGCACCTGTCTGAGAACCGGAAGCCGGACGTTCATGTGAGGGTCGATGCGAAGATTACCGGCCTTTCGGACTACGGGGCGCTGGGCTATGTCATCGGGAAGAGCGCGGAGGGCAGGATACCGTACATAACCGGGCTTGGCGTGATTGATGTCGATTCGCTTAAGTCCTTCAGCGCGTCGGTCGTGACATTCGGGGCAAAGCCGTTGTTCCATATCGAGAATGTCACGCCTGAGGCGAGAGCCTTCAAGCAGCCGTTGCAGACTATCGTCATACGCCAGAAGGAGCTCGATGACGCATACAAGGCGCTGAACGACGAGGGCGACGTTGTGGACTTCGTCTCATTGGGATGCCCGCACTGCTCCATAAAGGAGATTGCGGAAATCGCAGACCACCTTGAAGGAAAGAAGGTAAATCCGAAAGTGGAGCTCTGGGTCGCCACCTCCCGTCCTATAAAGGTTCTGAGCGACGAAAGGGGGTATACAAAAGTCATAGAAGATGCCGGCGGGAAGTTCGCCTGCGACACGTGCATGGTCGTCGCGCCGATAAAAGGCAGGTTCAAGAGCATCGCGACCACCAGCGCCAAGGCATGCTATTACAGCAGGGGACGCAACGCCATGAAGACCAAGATAGGCCCGATGGAAAAGTGCATCGACGCCGCAGTGACGGGAAAATGGAGCTGATTGGGAGGATAATCAACAAGGGGGCTGCGGAAGGAATCGCGCTGGTCAGCGAAAGCCCCATAAGCTTCTACGGCGGCATAGACCCGGAAACGGGAAATATAACGGACAGGGAAAACAAGCTCTACGGCCAATGCATAAAGGATGCCATCCTCGTCTTCCCGTTCGGCTCCGGAAGCACCGTCGGGCCGTACGTGCTCTACCAGCTTAAGAAGAACGGCATGGCGCCGAAGGCGATAATCAACAGGGAGTGCGAGACCATTGTCGCGGTAGGCGCGATAATAGCGGGAATCCCATGCGTGGACAAGATTGAAGTAGGAAGGATAAAGACGGGGGATAAAGTCGGTGTCGACGCGGAAAAGGTAACGGTCGGCTGAAGTCAGCCTATCGACGTCTTTATGGCGGTATACCCCTCGTCCGTGAATGCGTTCGCGACGCGCTCCTGAAGGTTCCTGCCTGGCGTGAGCGCGAGCATGCAGCCTCCCTTCCCGGCGCCGGTCAGTTTCGCCCCAAGCGCCCAGCTCCTCAAGGCCACCTTGCATAGGCTGTCAAGCTCATAGGAGCTGACCTCCATATCCTGCAACAGCTTGTGATTACGGTTCATCAGCTCCCCGACCAGCGGGAGGTCGCAGCCCAGCAAAGCCTGCTTGGCCTCATGCACCAAGGATTCGGCCTCAGCGAATATTTGATGGTATTTCTCAGGATTATTTTCCTTTCTCTCCCGCAAGCCCTGGACGACATTGCCAGTGTCCCTGGAAACGCCCGTGTCGCCGATGACAATCTCGACCGGCTGCGAAAGCTTTATACGCTCCATCGTCACCCTGTTGTCAGGCTGCTTCTGGAACCAGACCATGCCGCCATACGTCGCAGCCGTGTTGTCCACCCCCGACGGGGTCATGTGAAAGTACTTCTCAGCCTCGAACGCAACCTTGTTCACCTGCTCGTCCGAAAAACCGCTCTTGAAGTACTCGTTCATCGCCCTAGTGACGGCCACTACAAGGGCCGCGCTGCTGCCCAAGCCCCCGTGCCGCGGGACGTCCGAGGCGAGCTTCAGGTAGAAGTGGCGGTCCTTTGGGACATTGAACTTCTTGAGGAAGAACGGCATCAGGTCTATAATGGGCGCGCTGTCGCGGCCTAGAAAGACTTTTTTCCCGGACAACAGGTCGTCGGCGGCGATTCCGTGCTCGGCCGGTATGACTTCAGCAGTCACCCGAAGCTCCAGCGCTGAGGCTATCGCGGGCAGTCCGTAGACCACGAAATGCTCGCCGAAGAGTATCACCTTCCCGTACCCGCAGACGACCATGGAAGAATATTCGAATCAGGTTAAAAAAGCTTGC
The DNA here is from genome assembly GCA_028712125.1 of Candidatus Altarchaeota archaeon. Taxonomy (GTDB): domain Archaea; phylum Altiarchaeota; class Altiarchaeia; order IMC4; family SCGC-AAA252-I15; genus VGJA01. The sequence goes on along the minus strand of JAQTQS010000002.1, from coordinate 44,858 downwards.
TGGTGTAACCCGCTATTGGGCAAGAAAACCGGGCCCATATGCTATTTTTTTAATGTCCGACCGTTTGTCATTATCAAATTGTATACTTAGGGGATAGTTTATAAAACAAAATACAGAAGGGGAGGTGTAAGCTATTTATAATAAAAAAGCTTAATTTAAACATCAATATGAAAACAAAAACAATTCTGCTGACCGGCCTGTTAACATGTGTGATGCTGCCTGAGTGTGTTGTTTATGCAGCAGGCAGTAGAACCGCCCGTAATAGATTCGTTCCGCTTTTGTTTCAGCGACCCGGGGAGGACCTGCCAGCCAGCCATATGTGTTATTGCAAATCAAGCGTGAAGTTGCTGGCATTGTCGTTCTTGAACTTGCCGTAGCGCGGGGAGTAGGTTTCGACGTATATCTTCCCTTCGGCAGGTGCGAATGTGAGTATCCGCAGGAATCCTGAGCCGCCTTCCGCCATTTCCTGGTAATCGGCCAATAGCTGGTGGACCGTGCGGCCGTTGATGGTGTCGCTTCTGCGCGATTCTCCGTGTGTGTGTCCGTTGAGGACGAGGAATACGTTCTGGTTGGGGGCTATAAGACTGTCCCATATGTAGGTTGTGTCTCCGCAGGCGTGTACGTTCCTCTCGGCGTTTAAGTTGGTATAGCCGTGCGTGGTCACTATGGCTTTCCTGTCGTTGTTTTCCTGGAGGATTCTATTAGCCCAGTCGATTGCGTCCATTGGCGGGCATGCCTCGAGGCTTATTGCTATGTAATCCTCCCCTCCGGCTGTGAATAGCTGGTAGTTGTTGTTGTTTCCGCTGTAGTTTCCTCCATACCAGGGATAGCCTGCAAAGCGGGAAGGGTTGAAGTAGACGTTATAGGTGTTGGATTTGTCGTGGTTGCCGGGCAGGACGCTGTAGGGTATTTTGCCGTCCAGTATGCTCATGCTGCTGTTCGCAACCTTCCATTGGAATTCGGAGCTTGCGTCATCGACCAGGTCGCCCTCCTGGATGACGAACACGATGTTACGCGCGGCTATCTGGCTGACAATCCATTCAGTCTGGTTGGCGAACAGGTGGATGAAACCGTGCATGTATTTCTGCGTGTCAGGGAGGACTATTATGGTGAAATTGCCCTCCGTCCGGGAGGCTGCAGGCATTGTCGTGACTGGCGTTGTCTGCGTTTCGGCAGCCGCGGATTCCACTGACGTGGCATCGGTTCGCTCTGTCGGGACTGTCGCATCAGCCACTGTTGAAGTAGCCGCCGTCTGCATGTCATTTTCCAGCGGATGGAGGAAGAATAGGACGCCGGCGAATCCCAGCGAAAGCAGGATTAAACCTGCGATAATGTTCTTATTCATTTTTGGCCAGTTTTTATCGGGGTTTAATAGATTAGGCGACTGTTAAAAAAAACTCTTTGACCGTTATCTGGGTTCGATATTTGTAATATTCTTGTTTTCATGCTTTTTCAACACTCTGGAAAGAGTGCTCCTGAACGTTATAAGGCTTTTAAGATTGTCCCAGCCGTCCCTTAGCGGGGAAAGCTTAGCGACCCCGGACCTTTTCCGGTAGCGTATAGGTAGTTCGACAATCCTCAGGCCGCTAAATGCCGCGCAAAGCTTCATCTCCTGGCTGAATGGCATTTTGTCGCTCATCTGGCTGAGGTTTATCTTGTCGAGGAATTCCCTGTTGAATGCCCACATGCCTGACTGTGAATCGCTGATTTTGATGCCGTAGATGAGCCTCATTCCGAATGTGAGCATGTGGTTTCCAAGGATGTTTAACGGCCGTATACCGTCGGGCATAAGCCGGACGAACCGGTTGGCGATGATGAATGCGTTTCTGTCTGCCGATGCGGCATCTACGAACCGGGATATCTCGTCGAAGGGGTAGGTGCAGTCGGCGTCGCCCGTTACGATGACGTCTCCTTGGGCGGCGGCAAGCCCGGCCTTGTATGCGAGGCCGTAGCCCATGTTGCCCTCGAAAATTAGCCTAGCGCCAGATTTTTGCGCGATTTCGGACGTGCGGTCGGTTGAGTTGTTGTCGACGACGATTATTTCGTATCCGGTCTTTCTTTTGTCAAGCGCCTCCCGGATTTCAGCTATGACTCTTCCTATGGACGCCTCTTCATTTAGAGTGGGGATTACCACGGATACGTCTGTTCCTTTCATAATTTAGCGCTTGTTGCCTCGTTTTTAAAAGATGTGAGAGTGCAGTTATCGCCGGACGTGATGGTCAGGTCCAGGAGGCCTATCGACTTATGCGAGTATTTGCATTTCCAGATGAAGTAATGCCGCGAGGGGTAGTCGGATGTCAGCCTCATGCTGGAGTTGTCCGGCATCTTTATGTATATCACGGAGTCGTTGAAGAAAAGGTTGTTACTGGAGATTTCGCTTACTGGCATCGGCATGAAGTTGTAATTCCAACCGTATATGAAAACAAGCGCGTTCGAGATATTCCTTTCGACAACTTCGTCATAAACCTCCCTTTTCTCGCCAAAGAGCTCGTTGTAATGAGGCGACGCGCAAGCGATGAACGCCATGTTGAAGACGAGCGCAAGCGCAAGAGAGCTGTAGAACAGTCCGTTGATTTCGCGCACCCGGTCCATGCCGGCCGCAATAAGTATGAAAAGGGCGGATGCGGATGCGTACAAGTAGCGGGCGCCGTACTGGTAGAAGCCGTCGGCCCAGTACATCGAGTATACGATGAGCAGTATCAGTATGGTTGATGACAGCAGGACCAGCCGGCCCCTCTGGCTGGCGGCGCTTCGCGCGAATGCGATGAATGAAAACAAGGAGAATGGAACCCAGACGTAGGTCCTCTTTATGAGCGAGCCTGCGATATCCTCCATGAGATTCAGCTTCGGCCTTTCGAGGTAGAGTGAAAGCTTGTCTTTGGCGTCGTACTTCTGGAAGGGCGTAAGGAACGCATTCCCTGTCTGGAGGTGATTGTAGAGGAGGAATAGCAGTATAAGGAAGCCGAACCCGAAGGCGAACGCCTTTGCATGCGAAAACACGCCGTTTAACGCGGTCTCGCGCCGGGAAAGCCGGCCTTTCAGCCGTATCAGGTAGTGCGAGATGAAGCAGGCGCCGATTAATACGGCGTCCAGCGGCCTGATGTTGAAGGCTATGCCGAGGGCCAATCCCATCCACAGGTAATTGCGGGTCTTCTCGGCGTCCATGTTCCGGAGGTAGATGAGCATGAAAAGCGTTGTGAAGAAGAGCATGCTCGTATGGGAGAAATAGCTGGCAGAGTTGAATATCACATAGGGGCTGGTCGCCATCAGTAGCGCGGTTGTTATGCCGACCCTGCGGGAGAATTGCTCTTTGCCGATTAGGTATGCAATGTAGATTGTCGACAGGGCGAAGAACAGATTTACAAGCATGGGCATGCCCGCCAGCATGCCGATGGACAGGAAGAAAGGCCAGCCCGGAGGGTATTTGCCGTAGAACTTGCCGTCGTTTATCGTATGATAGTAGTTGTAGTAATAGCTGAGGTGCGGGGATGGGATGCTCAGCCTCCCGGCCGAGAACAAACGGGCGGATATGATGTAGGCGCCCTCGTCCCCGCTGTTGGAGAGGCCCATGAAAACAACCTGGCTGGTGAATGTTATCAGAAGGGCGCATGCCGCAAGCACGATTGCTATGGCGTATTTTGAATCAAACGCAGCGTCCAGAGACCGGATGATGGGAGCCATGCGGATATGATAGATTGCGTGCCCGTTGGATGGCATGCATTATAGCTTAGGAAGGGGCGGATATAACGATTCGGAAAAAGTTTGACAATCATGCGGTTTCATGTGACATCCATCGGTTTTTATCGTACGCTCGCCCTGTTCATCCCCCATGAGATAATTCTTGGCGCTAATAGCTTTTTAGTTTGCTGATAGACGGACACTTTATGCAGACAATAGCCAGCTTATTTGACATAATGAGAAGGGAGTAGCGGTCTATTTATAAATGAATCGCCCATTGGTAAACATCAACACGAAAACCAGAATAATTCCGTAGCGTACAGGTAAAAATGGAAAAGCTGATTATTCTTAAGATTGGCGGCAGCGTCATAACCAAGAAGAGCGAGAGCCTTCTTGAGGTCGAATCCGGGAACCTTGACCGGCTTTCACGGGAGATTGCGGAAGCGAAAGCAAAGCTGAAATGCCGGATGGTAGTAGTGCACGGCGCGGGGCCCTTCGGCCACATGTATGCCGAGAAGTACAATCTTACGGCGGGCATGAAGGGGCCGGAGAGCATCAAGGGCGCGTGCGAGACTCATGCGAGCATGGAGTCCTTGAATGCCAGGGTTGTGGATGCGCTTTGCAGGGCGGGTTTGAATGCTATTGCCTTTCAGCCTAGCGCGGGCGGCATCATGGAAGACCGGAAGCTTGTCTACTTCTCGGCCGAGGCGGTGGGGGACTTGCTCGCCTTTGATTTCATGCCGGTCTCCTACGGCGACGTCCTGCTGGACATCAAGACGGGGATAAACATACTTTCCGGCGACCATCTTGTGGCGTATCTTGCCGTTAAATTGAACGCTTCGCGCATAGTCATCGCGACCGACGTCTCAGGCATCTACGACGGCGACCCGACCAACAATCCGGAGGCGCTGCTTGTCAAGGAGATTACCGCCCAGAACGTGGGCAAGCTTGCAATCAGCGGCTCGCGGGGCGTCGACGTCACAGGGGGCATGAAGCGCAAGGTCAATGAGCTTCTGGATGTCGCAGACAGGGGCATCAAGTCGCAGGTGGTAAGCGGGCTCGTACCGGGGGAGCTGAAGGCGGCGCTCCTAGGCGACCAGAAGTTAGGCACTACGATATGGTGATGGCCGCTCTTGCGCGGCGGATGATTCTAGATAGGACGACTGGGAGAAGAGGTTATATTTAGCGAATGAAGCCTGTTTGCGGCTTGTACGGCCCTTAAACCCCCCCATAGGAGGATGACTGCGAGGAATATGTTTTTCCCGCCGCCTAGAGCCGGGTGCATAAAGTTGTATACCGTCGTGAAAAACGCGAACACGGAGAGCAGGAATAACGCCATGGCGGATAGCCTGCTTTTGGTGTAGAATAAAACGACTCCAAAAAACCCAAACAGGAATGCATCGATTAGCATGTAAAGGTCGATAAAAAAGCCTATTGCCGCCAGTATCACTGCAACAACAATAAAGCCTTTAGATACGTCTTTTATCATTGTCAGGGCGTCTTCCCTTGTTTCAATCTTGCGGAAGTTGAACAACCCGCCCATCTTTGACGAACTCGCATAGCTCTTGAGGGAAGCGTCTGCTGCGTCGGCTTTCACCGCCCGCTTCCCGATTGCACCAAGCATGTAAGAGTACACCTTCTTGTTTCCCAACTCATCGGCAGAAATACCGCGGGCGGCCGTAAACCTGAAATCCCGCGGGCCGACCGGGGTATTGAATTTTAAACGTATCAGTGAGTTGAACACCCACCAGCTCTTCTTTTCCGCAGAGATTATATTAATGTAATCCGCAGCCAGCTCCGGCGCCTCTTTCACATAAAAGCCGGTCTCTGTGAAAACCAGGGTGCTCGTCTTGTGAGTGAATGCGCTGGGATTCAGGTGGATTGGGATTTCAAAGACAACATTTCCGCCCATATTAGGATATTTATCTGTCTGAATAAAAAAAACAGGTGTTATGTCACTGACGTCAATCGATAAGTGCGAAGCGCAGGCGCGTATTTATTTACGACTGTTCCAACAACTTTAATGAGGTGGTCTTGAGATGGCAGTCGGAACGCAGGAACTGATTATCATACTGGCCTTGGTGCTCTTGCTCTTCGGCGCAAGGAAGCTTCCGGAACTCGCCCGCGCCATGGGTCTGTCAGTAAAGGAATTCAGGAAGGCAGTAAAAGAAGAGGACAAGGAAGTATTGAAGAAATAGAAACGGGCCATGACTGACGCCGCTGTCAAGAGCATCTATGACCACCTTGAGGAATTGAGGGGGCGCATCTTCGTCTCGATAATATTTTTGCTGCTCGCATCCGTGTTCTCCTACCCGCTCGCATCAAGCCTGCTAGCGAGGATTAAGACGGACCTGCTGAGCGGCCAGCAGCTGGTGATTATCGCGCCATTGGAGGCCGTGAGCGTCAACGTTAAGATTTCCATCCTGTTGGGATTCCTCTTCAGCCTGCCGCTGTTGGCCTATGAGTTGTGGGCCTTCGTGCGCCCGGCTTTGACGAGGCGCGAGAGCAGCATGATTGCGGGCGCCCTCCTGCCTTCCGCATTCCTATTTCTCTTGGGGGCCGTCTTCGCCTACAAGGTCCTGCTGCCGGTGACGCTCTCGTTCATGCTAAACGAGGCTTATCCGGCCGCGACGCCGATGCTGAGCCTTAATGAGACTGTTTCCTTCATACTCTTCATCGTCGCGACCACCGGGCTTTCGTTCCAGCTTCCGCTTGTCGTTTACGCGCTCGCAAAAGCGGGCGTCGTCGACCGGCAAACGCTTTCCTCAAAGCGCAAGCATGTTATCGTCGTTATCTTCATCTTTGCGGCTTTAATCACGCCGGACCCGACTTTTGTATCTCAGATTCTTGTCGCATTGCCGATGGTGTTGCTATATGAGGCCGGCGTCCTGATTGCGAGGATTACATCCTGAGGGAATTTACTTCCATACTCCGGCTATCGTCTCCCCGCAGTATTTGCAGGCGCCTTCGGAAACATTGCTTTGCACGACAGTAAAACCCTTGCGCTCTATTAGAAGCTTCCCGCACTTCGGGCATATAGTGTTCTCGGCCTCGTGGTTCGGGATGTTGCCGATGTACACGTACTTCAGGCCTGCGTCCATTGCTATCTTGCGGGCTTTTTCAAGGGTTTCTGCGGGAGTCGGCGGCAGGTGGGCTAGTTTGTATTGCGGCTGGAAGCGGAGGAAGTGGAGCGGGTGGTCAGTGCCTATGTTTTTCACAAGCCACTGTGACATCTCCCTTATCGCGTCAAGGTCGTCAGACCATGTCGGGACGACGAGGTTGCTGGCTTCAAACCATACGCCCTCTTCTTTCAGTGTCTTCAGCGAGTCCAATGGCGGCTGGAGGGTGCCGCCGTTCAGCTTGTTGTACGACTCTTCCCTGAAGCCCTTGAGGTCGAGCTGGACGCCGTCCAAGTACTTGGCAAGCTCACGCAAGGGGACTGTATTGATGTAGCCGTTCGTCACCATTACGTTTCGCACGCCCCGCCTGCGGGCTTCCTGCGCCGTGTCGTACATGTACTCGTAGAAGGCTACGGGCTCGGAGTAGGTGTAGGCGATGGACGAAGAGCCAGAACTTAAAGCCGCGTCAACAACCTTGTCCGGCATCAAATCCGCATTAGTAGTGTCTTCGGGCTGGGCCTGGGATATCTGGTAGTTCTGGCAGTTCAGGCAGCGGAAGTTGCAGCCGGTTGTTGCTATGGAGTACGCCTGGCTTTTCGGCAGGAAGTGATAGAGCGGCTTTTTCTCTATCGGGTCGAGGTGCATCGAGCAGGGGTTGCCGTAGGCCAGAGTGTACAGGACGCCGCCCAGATTGACCTTGTTGCGGCAGATACTACGGTCGCCCTCTTTGAGGAGGCACTGGTGGGGGCAGACCTGGCATTTCACGTTCTCCCCTAGCTTTAGATAGTGGTAGGCCTCCTTGCTCCACTTCCATAGCTCCTTCGGCGCTGAGTTGTTGAAGGTAGAGCTTGCGATATCATATCCTGAGAGTATGCGGCTTGCGAGATAGCCGCCTGCCGCAACGCCCGCGCCCGCGAGCGCGAGCTTTCCCAGGAACTCCCGCCGGCTTACCTTCTTTTTGTCCATCCCGAAAGCCACCTCTGGATGCAAGTCAGGGAGTGCACTATCACGACGACGAGCATCGGGTATATCATGTACGGGCTCGAGTGCAGCATGCCGGCCCGCCTGACGCTTATGATTTTGTCAAAATCCCACATGCCGACCATGGCAAAGCCGGTTGCGATGAAAACTATCATGTAGGCCAGCGAGAGCCAGCCCGTCCACCTGTTTATTTTGGTCATTAGGTTGCCAGTTTTCATTTCGATGCAAGTTTCATCCATCCCGCAAGCGCGAGCAAACCGGCGGCGGCCGTTGCTGTGATTATACCATAGACTGGAGCCAGAAAAACGCCGGTTAGGAGCGAGCCGAAGAAGGCGCCGGCCATGTCGGCGGCGTATAGCGCGCCCATCGCGGATTCAGCGGCGGGATTTTTTGCAAGGCTTATCTTCCCGGCTATCGGGAATAGGGCGCCTGTGAGCATGCCCGAAATCATGCTCGCCAGCAGGAAGACGGCAGGCAGGAGGAATGCGGGCAATCCGGCTGAATCGGCGTATGACGCTAGCATGAGACATGCGGCGATAATGAATGAGTAGATTGAGATGCCTGCGACGAGAATTCGCAGGTCGCCCTGCTTTCTACTGCGGATTGCCATGGTCGAGTACAATGAGCCGGCCATTAGGCCGAGCATGAATGCGGCAACTATTGCGCCTATCTGCCGGTAGGCATAGCCGTAGAGCGCCTGGAATGCGAGGATTATTGAAAGCTGCAGCGATGTTCCGGCGAAGCCTGCGGAGAACACTGCGCCGGGAACCGGCTTGAGCCATAGGAAAAATAACAATAGCATTATAAGTAAGAGCAGTCCAAGGTAATCCAGGTTGATGCCGTACTGGCTGCTCCAGTAAGCGATGTAGTAGGAGTAGGATGCGGGCTTGAAGTCATGGCTGACTTCAGCCTTGAGGCTGGTGACTGAATCGGTAGCGTATCTGATGCGCTCGCCAGTCAGGATGCCCGGAAGGTAGTAGCCGTTTACGTATGACGTCTGGATGCCCAGTCCTGAAAGCCGGCCTGCGATGTCGTAAGTCAGGCTGCCGTCGGATGCGAGGTAATAATTCCTGCCGCCGGGGAGGATTATCGCATTGCGGAATGATTCCAATAGCGTCCGGTAGACGCAGGCGTTCAGGCTGAGCGAGGCCGTATTCATATAGTTCTCAGAACCGCTTATCGAAAGCGAGATGACGCCTCTTTCGCCCAAAAGCTTCCTTGCCTGCCTGAAGAACTCGACTGTGTAAAAACGGCTGAGCTGCGCAGTCGAAGGGTCGGGAAGGTTCAACAAAATGACGTCATAACCGCTTCCAGAAGTTGACGCATCCTGCACGAAACGCCGGCCGTCCCCGTAATGGACGCGAACCTTCGGACTTTCGATGCCGCTGCCGTTGACGAACAATCGGCCCGCGTCTATCAACAGCGGGTCCAATTCCACATAGTCTATCTCTTCAACTGACGGGTACTTTAGGATTTCATTAAGGACGCCGGACACTCCGCCAGAAATCACCAGCACTTTCCGCGGACTGGAATGCTGAACCATTGCATAATGGACGGCCTCCTCGCTTTGGCCTATGTCGTCTGTGGTGAACAACGGCAGGCCGTTCTCATAGAAATTAAGCTGGCTTCCAGTGCGGGTTATAAAAAGCCGGCCGTAGGGCGAATCCTCGCGCAAAATGATTTCCTGGCCGGGATACTGCATACGGTCCGACAGGCCGGCAAGGCCGGTGTTATTGATGGCTAAAAGGCTTGCAATCAAAAGCAAGGCAATCGCGCCTGCGCTAATTTTCCTGACTGAAGCCGGCAGCAATGAAAGCGACATTAAGATGCAGAGCGCCATGTTCAGGACAAGGACGAGCATCGCGGCCTCAAGCGAATTTAGCGCAGGTATTAGGAAGTAGGTGTATAACACCCCGCCTGCAAGGCTGCCGAAACCCTCGATGGCATAGACGCCGCCAAGCCCTGACGCGATATTATCATCGGATTTGGACTGAAGCGAGACTGCAAGGACAATCTGGAATCCTGAAACCATGCAGAACGGCAATAGAACAAAAAAAGATGAAACAGCCACCAGCGGCAGGCTGGCCATCTCGCCCGGAAGCGAGAAAATGCTGCGGGAAAGGCCGGCAAAAAGTATTACCGCGGGCGCAATCAAACCGAGAACCGCCTGAAGCAGGATAAACCAATAGAGCTTGTTTCCCAACCTTCCTGCAAAACGGCCGAGAAACCCGCCAAGCCCGGTCAGCAGCAGCCAGTTGCCAAGGATAATCCCGAACACCAGCTCGTTCCCATAGAAGACCGCAAAAAACTCCCGCAAGACCGCAAGCTGCATGACAACCGCCGAAAACCCGGCAAGAAAGACAGCAGCCTTAACAAGCTTCATATAGATTACTTTAAGACGCCGAGCATTTAAGATAGAACGGCGGCAGGCCCGGCAGGCCGGCATTCCACAATCTTATAGCCCTTGAGATTCTTCCTTACTTCTTTGGCATCCTTGCTTAGGGAGAAGACATAGACCACGCTCCCGCCGGCAACATTCCAATAGCACCTCAAGCCGGCCGAACGCCATGACTCGACCTTCTTGCATAATGCGAGCATGCCCTCCTTGCGCACCCTGCAACCCATATCCTCGAACAGGCCGTGCACCTGCCGGGCGTCGTCTTCCATCAAACGCAGGCAGGCATTGAAATCACGCTTCGATGAGGCCTTCTTGAAATCCTTGATGCGCTTTTCCGCCACCGCAATCCGCCTCCGATAGCCCGGATGCCTGACGACCGCTGAATGCAGCTCGTCAGCCGAATGCCTTGGATAGTCGAACGGCACGGCATAGATGGCGATGTCCTTCAATTTCCCGGCAGGTAGAAGAACCCTGGCCCTTGGAACGCCCTTCTCGAAATAATACTCGCTCAGTCCGCCATAGAGACTGCGGTAGGCAGTCTCGCTGCCATAACGCGCCAACTCATGCAGGCTGTCAATTGAAAGCCCAAGAGCGAGAAAGCCGTTCAAAGCCACAGCCAACGCCGCCGCCCCGGAATCGCTGCTGCCAGTCAAGATGCCCGAATTCACAGAGGATATCGCAAGCTTGATTTTACTGCCGGCAAGATTGACCATGGCATCCCGCATAGCCAGCATGCCCTTCCCACGCTTGCGGTCAATCCGCAGGCCGTCAACAAGAAAAGAATTTCGGCTGGCCTGCCCGACAGCCGTGACAGACCGCATACAGCCGTCAGCCGTCGAAAGCGCCAGGCTGATATGCCCATGCAAGGAAACCCTATTCTCCCCAAAACCCTCGGCGAAAATAATGGGAAGACCCGGAAAAGCGACTGCGGTTGAATGCGTATTATACGATTCAGACTTTGGTGGGTGTTCGGTCATTTTTTCCTGAACTTTAACTTGTAATTCATAAGATCCAACATAACTATTAGCGCCAGAGCCAAGAAAATGGAGCATGACTTTAGGAAATAATCATAATAGAACTGGGGAAAGAAATCTGTTTTATTGCCCGGGTAGAAGATTCCAAGGAAGTAAATCGATGATAGTAGCACTGTTAAAAATATTATATATGAAATTAACTTATTTCTTATGATTTTAGTGACGGAGATGTAGAAAACATAGACTGAGACAAGAACGGGTATGGTAGATATGATTGAAGGATAGATAAAATCAGTAATCATATTCATTTAGTCTCACCTAATTTTTCTTTTATTTTTTTTACTAGTGCAACAAGGATTAGGGATACAAAAAACATGAAAATCGAAAATGTTATTAAACACTCGCTTAGTGAGAAGGAAGTACCAAATAGTGGGGAGTAGGACATATCAGAAAAAGGTGCTCTTTTAATATTAAATATTAGTTCAAATATGAAAATCGATACAAAGAAGGACATCACAGAGAGGAGGAAGGAAATAATTTTCTTCATGAAGGTCTTAGTATCGGAGAAATAGAAAACCAGTGCGGAGATAAAAGAAGGGATTGCATACATAATAAAAAACCAAATCATTGTTAGAACAAGTAAACCCAATGCTGGAACGATCTTCCATGCGTTTTCATCACTCATTTAATACTCCCCAGTCATCAACGACTTAGCATCCACTTGGATTCCTTGTTTACTCATGCGAGCATGCTTTTAAAATAGCGGCATGCTTGCGTTTTTACCTTAGGCTAGGAGGATTTTTTAGCGACATGTCTTTCTCGTCTGGCATAGTTTATAACTCATCGCTCCAATATTTCGTCTGATGATTAAGGCGGCTATTTTCGATTTTGACGGTACGCTTGTGGATTTGTTTGACATTCATCTTGCTGCTTTTCAGGTTGTTGCGCGCAAGTATTTCAATCTTGAGTTCACCCGCGCTGATTTGGATGCGGGCTATGGGATGGTCGGCCGGGATATTATGATGCTTTTTCTTTCAAGGCACGGGCTTTCTCCTGATGAGGCTGTTGTGAAGAAGGCGGTTGAGGAGCGTAGGGACCTTGTTGCCGAGAATATCGGTGGCGGTATTTCGCTTCTGCCGGGCGCGGGGGAGCTATTGAAGAGTCTGAAGAAGGCCGGCTTTAAGGTCGGCATTGCGACGTCATGTTCGAAGCGGATTTGCGAGCTGGTGTTTGCATTGCCTTTGTTTGACGGCCTCTTGGACGCGATTACGATGGGGACTGAGGTTGCTCGTGGCAAGCCTGATCCTGAGATTTATCTTGAGACTGCAAAACGTCTGGGTGTTAAGCCGGAGGAGTGCGTGGTCTTTGAGGATTCGGTGCACGGCGTCCGGGCCGGCAAGGCTGCTGGCATGCGCGTGATTGCTGTCACAACTGGCCATGACGGGAGGGAGAGCCTGCTTGCGGAGCGTCCGGACAGAATTGTGGCAAGCATGAAGGAAGTCAGCGTTGATGATGTCAGAAGCCTTAGTTAGTTTTGATGATTCGCCGGCAGGTTGTTTTTAGAGAGGAATCCTTTATCCGGTCGCAGAAGAACCGGTCGCCCGTGGCCTTGGCGTAGCAGAGATTTCTTTCGTCGGTGTCTGATATCTTGTCGCAGGTGTTAAGCTTCTCGGAAATCACGTGCGGCGAAACGGGCATTGTGGTGGTTGTCGTGTTAATCTCGACTGCGGCCGGGCTTGTTGCGCCGTCGTCGGCGTTGTTCCCGCCGAGCATGCCGATGAATACTGTCAATGCCGCCAAGAGGCCGTTCATGCCACTCTTATTGGAAGGCCTGTTTAAAAATAATTCCCGGCCCTTCGCATTTCTTTCGGACGGCAGATTTTAATACGCTTACCAATAGATTACCTGCCTTTGGCGCGCTATGCGCCGATGTGCGCTATTTTTCAACATGGAAGACGCCAGGGATTACATCAAGAAGACGGCGGATATGATGCAGCCGGTCCTGCTTGAATACTTCAAGGATGAGGAGCAGCCCATCAGGGAGATGATGGAGCATCCAATCAAGGCCGGCGGTAAGAGGGTTCGGCCCGCGCTGCTTCTTTTGGCATGCGAGATTGTCGGCGGATCTCCGGATAAGGCGCTGCCGGCGGCGGCCTCTGTCGAGCTGTTGCACACGTTCACATTGGTCCATGACGACATGATGGACCATGACATGGAGCGGAGGGGCAGGCCGACGGTGCACGCCATCTGGGGCGACGAGATGGGCATTATCGTCGGCGACACTCTTTATTCTGCGGCGTTTCGCGCGCTCATGGACCTGAAGAAGCATAAAGTGCCTGAGGGGAGGATTCTTGACGTCATGGAGGAGCTCATCAGGGCGAACGCCGAGCTTCATGAAGGCCAGATACTGGACATGCTGTACAGCAAGAGGAGCGACGTCCTTGAGGGCGAGTACCTGAAGATGATAGGCAAGAAGACGGGAGCGCTCCTCGAGTCCTCTTTGAGAATGGGCGCAATCGTCGGCGGAGGAAGCAAAAAAGAGGTGGACGCGCTGGGCCGCTTCGGCATGTGCCTTGGCCTTGCGTTCCAGATTAAGGACGACATCCTCGGGCTTACGGCCGACGAGAAGGAATTGGGAAAGCCCGTGGGCTCGGACATCTGCGAGGGGAAGAAGAGCCTGCCGGTACTGCACGCGATTCGGAATGCGAAGGAGAGCGAAAGGGAGAGGCTTTCTGCGATTCTTGAGCGGCGGGAGGCGTGCGACCTCGGCGCGTCGATGGAGATAATCAGGAGGACCAAGTCGATTGAATACTCTAAGAGGCAGCTTGCAAGGCATACGCTGCAGGCGAAAAAGGAGCTGGGCATATTCAGGGAGTCCCCGGCGAAGCAAAGGCTTCTGCTGCTTTCAGACTTCCTGCTCCAGCGGAGGTTTTAAGATGATTGACGAACGCAAGCAGGACCACTTGGACATATGCACGCAGGAGAAGGTCGAAGCCGGAAGCACCGGCCTTTCTGACGTGCGGCTGGAATACCGCGCCCTTCCGGAAATCGACTTCGACAGGATTGACACGAGATTATCCTTCCTCGGCAGGAAGCTCAAGTATCCCATAATAATAAACGCGATGACCGGCGGGACCGGCAATTCGACCAGGATAAACCGCGACATCGCAGAAGTCGCGCAGGAGTACGGGCTCGGCCTCGGCGTCGGAAGCCAGCGGGCGGCCGTAGACAACCCGAGGCTTGAGGAGACGTTCAAGGTCAGGGAATCCGCGCCAGATCTTCCGCTGCTCATTGCGAACCTCGGCGCGGTCCAGCTGAACTACGGCTACGGAGTCAATGAGTGCAGGAAGGCGGTCGACATGATAGGCGCCGACGCGCTGGCCCTCCACATCAATCCATTGCAGGAGGCGCTCCAGCCTGAGGGGAACAGGAACTTTTCCGGCCTTGCGGGAAAAATCAACTCAGTGGCTTTGAAGATGCGAAAGCAAAAGATTCCAGTCATCGCCAAGTGCGTGGGGGAGGGAATCACTTATGAGACCGCGAGGAAGCTTAAGGTCGACGCCATTGACGTTTCGGGCGTGGGCGGGACCTGCTGGAGCCTGGTTGAAGGCTACAGGAGCGAGGGCGCGAGCAGGCGTGCGGCAATGGATTTCGCGGGCTTCGGCGTGCCGACTGCCGACGCGATACGCGAAGTCGCTAGGCTGAAAAAGCCGCTGATAGGCTCGGGCGGGATACGAACCGGCATAGACGCGGCAAAGGCCATCGCCCTGGGCGCGGACGTCGTCGGCGTCTCGCTTCCCGTTCTCAAGGCATGGTCTGCCGGCAGCAGGGACGGCGTGCGCGGATTTTTGGACAGTTTCACTTTCGAGCTTAAGGTTGCGATGTTCCTTGCAGGAGCTGCTGACGTGCGAAGTCTTCGCGGCAGGATAGTCGGATGAAAGGGGGGGTCTGGGGCTTTTTCGAGGGCTTTTACGAGCAGTATCTCATACCCGCATTCTTCATGCTGCTGGCGCCGGCGGTATTGCAGGCGAATCCTGCGGGGGCAATCCTCGCGCTGTCATCGATAATGCTTGGAATTTTAGGGGACATAACCATAAACAGGGTCTACGACTCTGACGACGACGCGCTTGAAGAGTGGAAGCGTAAGACCAATCCCATCAGCAACGGCACGATAGGCAAAAAAATGTCGTTCACTCTCTCAGTCGGGATATACATCGCAGGCATGCTGTGCGCCCTGCTGACGAAAGACGCCGTTTTCTTTGCAGCCATGATAGCCCGAACCTTCCTCGGCTTCACATATTCCGGCCCGCCGGTCCGCGCGAAGGCAAAGCCAATCCTCGACCTGGCATACCACGTGACAATCATCGACGCCGGGCCCGCATTCATGGCAGTCGTCTACACGAGGAATTTTACCGCATTCCCGCTGTACCTGCTGGGCTTCGCAGTCATCAACTCGCTGTTCACGCAGACAAGCCAGGAGCTAAGGGATTTTGACATCGACAGAAAGGCCAAGCTGAAAACGACGGTGCAGATGCTTGGGAAAAATAATTCATTAAGGCTTCAGCGCACGCTGCTGACGGCTTTATGCCTGTACGCGCTCGCTGCCGGAGCTTCCAACCATATGCCTTATCTTGCGGCTGCATCTGCCATCGCAATACTTTACCTTGCGGGAAGGATGGGCCAGGGGAATATCGTAGTCCACAGGAGCAGGATGAAGCTGGTCGGCATGATAGCGGCCGGCTTTATTGCTCAGATGGCAGCATCCTGGATGACATGAACGGAAAACAAATGCTCTAACGGCCCCTGATTTTCTTGATGGCCTGCCTCAGCCGTCTCGGCCTCCCGCTGACGGCGCTCTTGAGCTTCCTTGTCGTGCGCCTTAGGCTTTCGATTTCATTGTCGCCGGCTATCCGAACGAGGGTTGTCGCATCCTTGACCGCGCTCTTGAACCGGAACTTGCTGTCCCCGCTGTCACGCCGGATGTAGTGGACCGGGATTTCGCACAGACAGCAGCCGGCCTTCGTCAGCCTCTCGACAATCTCGACCTGGACTGAGAAGTACTTCGTCCGGAGGTTCTTGGCCGCCTGCTTTACGGGCCTTGCGCGGTAGGCGCGAAAGCCCGACGAGCAGTCCTTCACCTTCAGCTTCAGGCCGACCTTGGCGAGCTTGTTCGCTATCTTCGAGGAGAGTAGGCGCTTTTGCTCCAGATCGACGTCGGCCCCCTTGACGAACCGCGAGCCTATGACCGCGTCGCATCCGTTGCCGACGAGGGCGTCGATGAGTTTCGGGATTTCAGACGGCATGTGGTTTTCCGCGTCCATTGTGACGATTATGTCGCCTTCGGCGGCTTCTATGCCCTCGGCAACGGCGTTTGCGAAGCCTTTGCCGGCTTGCACCACAAGCCTTATGAAATTGTGCTTTTTGGAGAATGAGCTGACCGTATCCTGCGTCCCGTCCGTGCTGTTGCCGTCAACGACGACAATCTCGATATCGCTTCCGGAGAACACCCTGAGTATCTCAGGTATAAGCCTGCGTATGTTATCCTCCTCGTTGAGCGTTGGGATGACTATTGATATCATGGCACATCTGATTGCGCTGCTGAAGCCAGCTGCCTAAAATATTCGACTGGTGTGTATATATCATATATTAAGGGTAATTAATATTGGATGAACTCCAAAGCCCAGGCCAGCATAGAATTGGTAACCGCGCTGGTAATCATGATACTCATACTCGTATTGATGGTAGTTTACTCCATTGACAGGACCCAGGAAAGCGCGGACATCAAGACCTTCATAGACGCCAAACGCATCTCCGGAAGCGTAGGCGACAACCTCGACTCGATACAGCAGCAGGGCAGGGGATACTACAAGTACTTCTCCATACCTGAAAGGCTGCAGGGGAACTACGAATACAACCTGACCATAAGCCAAAACGTCGTAGAGCTCGCGTGGAATGACAAGGCGTGGGCAGTGACAACGATAGCGTCCAATGTCGTGGTGTACTGCCTTGACTACGGCCTTAACTCGACGAACCGCGTGAGAAACGAGGGCAACAACCTCTCCATAACCTGCTACAAGCCGAACCTTCGGCCGCTGGATGAAAGCTTCCGCTACTGGAACGACGGCGGGAACGTCACGGTCAGCGTGCATTTTGAAAACGACGCCCAAGTCGGCTCGGCCGACTTCAACATCTCGCTGGACGGAGCGGGAAAGGGGTTATCAGGACTCAACCCGTACGAGGAGGTGGAGATAAACCATACGATAATCGGCTTTCCGTCGGGGGGGTACCCGGTCGTCATAGTTGCGGACGTCACCAATAGGGTGGAGGAGAGCATAGAGTCTGACAACATGGTAAACCGTACCATAACAATATAAGGGGAAAAATGCGGAAAACGGGCCAGATGGTCAGCGCGGAATTGATGGTGGCGTACATAGTCTTCACCATAGTGCTCATCATCGTGGTATACCTGTGGGGTAGCGTGGTATTTGACATACTCGCGGCCGAGGACTTGTCCGATATCGAGGGCGCCGCGGTCGACGTCAGCGAGAACCTTGTGAGGACCGCGGGTATCCCGGAGAACTGGTCTCGCGCCGATGTCAAGACCATAGGGCTGTGCAATTCAAGCAGGAACATAAACGAGGACAAGCTCTCGGACTTCATATATATGATGAACACAAGCCTGTATAACAATTCCTGCGGCGGCGGGATTTCAAACTACGAGTGCAACAAGCACCTTACGGGCATAGGCAACTATGATTTTTACTTTGCTATGGAATACATAAATGACAGCACTTTATCCCTCAGAGGCATACCGTGCACGACCGGCATGCGGCCTTCGCAGGACACGAAAAAGGTGACCATGGTCAGGACGAGCCAGCTGAACATGACAATAGTCAGGATTAGACTAACGGTGTGGAAATGAAGAAAGGGTATGCAATCGTATTGGATTCCATAATCGCCCTGTCATTCTCCTTTATCGTCCTATACGGGCTCAGCGGATACTACAAGTACCACTCCGAGGAGGTTTCTTTTAAAAAACTGCACTACGCGTCTGAAGACGCCTTTGACACCCTGAACAAGAACGGGGTGCTCGACGACATCGGCGAGGCGTGGGCTAATTCGAACGGAACAACAAACTCGTCGTTCTGGCAGACGGCCCAGAATATAAGCCAAACCTACCTTGAGATGCTGATACCCTACAACATGGGCTACCGGCTGGAGGTTGAAAACGACATAATCGCCGAAAGCAACGACAGCCAGCGCCCTGTGGAAGGTGAGTCACCCACCAAAACCAACGCCGAACGCCTGCTAGTCGGCTACGGCAAAGGCATGCCCATCCGAGGACACGTCAGCAGGGCTTTTCTCACCGGCATACGGGAGAAGACTAATACCAGATACCTTTTCTTCGGAGGTTCGGTCGGCAAGGGCGATATCACCGTCATCCTGCATGACCTTCCCGGCGACGCCAACGTCACTAGCGCGTGCTTTGAGCTGAACGCCGGCGACGCGTTCACTGTCGAGATTAACGGAGTCCCTGTCTCAAACCCTGCGTCTTTCACGCCATCGGGAACCGGAATGGGCCCTAACGTCAACGGCTCGAACGCCTGTATCGCCTCGCCGGGCCCATACTTTACTGGAGGCGATTACGCAATCAAAATCATATTCCTAGGCGCCGACCTCGAAGACAAATACATAAGAGGCGGCTTCCTCAGGGTGGAGTACACAACCGGCGAGGCTGACACCGAGGAGGCGTCAAAGGTGCAGGAAGACTGGCTGCCAGAAATCAACGGCCTCATTGACCTGCGGTCGTCTTTATACGTCCCGGGAGTGATAGACACCATGGACGCATACCTGCACTTCAAGAGCAACTACACGACGTTCATGACCATAGGCGACGCGCTGATTTTTGAAACAAACCAAACCGCAGGCTACTGCAGCATCAATTACACCACCGGAGAATATGTATGTACACTTCCTGACAGCTACCTTTCGACAAAGTTGTCATACGCCCAGATAGGAGACAAAACCGTGCCCTTTTATATCAGCATAGGCAACGTATCCAGCGTGTCGTACGTGGACATCATGCTGGTCAACGACATTTCAGACAGCATGGAACAGGCCGGATGGCAGCTCACCGCCGCCGGAAACGCCTCCGAAGTGTTTGAAAACATCACCGTGCCAGACGCAGGCTGGTCAAGCCTCCAGACGTTCACAATCAACGCCTCAGTCAAACGCCTTGCGGCATCAGCGACATGGGGCGCAAAAGACGGATTTAACGGCTCCGAAAGCTCGGAAGTCGTAATCAGCCTTAAACGGCCTGACAATAGTTGGGTGATAGGAGGTTACTCCTCAACTCCTGAAAACGTCACCGGAATAGTCGACCCGCCAAACGACACAATCGGCAATACCAACGAATATTACAGCGGCGTCAGCACCAAGCCACAGGCGGTCTATATCGAAAACCCGCTGGCCGGCGCATGGGAGGTTGCGGTCTACGGCTGGGACCTGCAGCCCAAAACAGGACCGCCCGCCGATATCAACGTGAACATAAGCATCTACGCGGACACCGACGCAACGTCAGACGACGATATCAACAAGACGGATACCGTCATAATGGCGGACGCAGTCCGGTCGGCGGCGAACGCCTTCCTCCAGCAGCTTGCGCCGGACGACCATGTGGGCTACGTGGAGTTCTCAACCGCATCAACGCCGAAAGCAGCCCTGACTGAAAACAAGACACAAATCCAAATCCAAGTAAACCAGAGTTTCATAGGCGGCGGAACCGCAATCCACCTGGGCATCATCGACGCCAACAGCGAACTTCAGAGCGTTCGAAGCCGCAGCAACGTCCAGCACATAATAGTCCTGCTGACCGACGGCCTGAACGACGCAGGGCCGGCAATCGCCCTACAGCGCGCATTGGAGGCGAAAAACAACGGCACCAAGATATTCACAATAGGACTCGGACCGTTCGCCAGCGAAAGCCTCCTTGAGGGCATAGCCTCCCGCACTGAGTACTATCACGCGGCAGCGGGGGCGCAAGACCTTGAAAGCGCCTACATGGACGTCGCCGGACAGATAAACAGCACTTACCGAACCCTGCTGCTAAACGAAAGCGGCTCCAGCGGGACAATATTGTACGGGGACTCTTACATCCAGACGAGGTTTGATCCTAGCGACGTCAGCGATTACGGGGAACTGTCGTTTGTCTACACGACGAACCCGTTCGGCGACGCAGCCACATGCAGGGGGTATTTATTCGCGCCTTCGGATGTTGTAATAGCGGACGCCAAGGTGACTTCATATTCAGGGGAGCACTGGACCGACTTTTTGAGCGTCGGGGATTACCAGCCGTATAGGCTGTGGGACGACTACGGCAATGGCGGCGGCATGCCGTATGCGATACTCGGCAACCCGTTCATAGCCTACATCCCAGTCGCTGACCTCGAATCGGGCGTGAACAACACCATCCACATTGAAACCGGCGACGGCCAGTACACGCGCACCGGCTGCTCCGGCGACAGCCGAGCCATCTACACCGTAAGAGCGAAGATGATGGTAGACTACGGCGACGTCTTCCAAACGGCAGAAGGATGCGAGTGGACCATGGAATTCGAGGACGGAACGACCTTGACCGCCAAGATACCGATATCGTACAACGGCACAGAGCAATGCTACTACACCTCAAGCAACCAGACCGCAAGCGCCTACGACTGCATCGACAACTCCATTTACCGGCTGATGAAACACCTCGACTTTGACAACAACGGCAGGGTGGACGTCCTATTCAACCCAGACACCGTGAAGTTCGAGGTAATACAGGCAGGAGGGGTCAAGTCCCTCTGGGGGCCGGCAAAGTTCAAGCTTATACTATGGATGTGACAAAAATGGAACGAAAAGGCTTCATCTTCACGCTAGCCGCAGTCCTGCTGATAATACCCCTTCTGCTGCTCGTGGAGTACTACGCCACGTCCATCAATACGAAAAGCGAAGACACCATTGCTAAAATAAGGTGCGACGAACTTCACTACTTCGTACAGGACATAAACAAAGACCTAGAGAGGGCCATGGGAATCTTCGGCAGGAGGGCCGCCATCTACGGAATCGACAGCATTGTCATATCCGGGGACACGCTTGAAGGCTACCGATTCAACTGTACCAGCTCCTGCGGCATAGACTGCAGCCGGTTCGCGCACGAAATCACAGGCTCGCCTGCCGCAATAGACGAACTGATTATGTGCGGCACCATGCAGGGCAGGAACATAAGCTACATGGAAAACCACACACTCTCCAAGTGGATGGACAGAATCATCCGCGAAGGCGACAACCTCAACTTCAACGTAACCATGCAGGTCAACAACATCACGGTGGTAATGTACGACGCATGGAACTTTGCAGTAATACTCAACACCAACCTGGAAGTCGAAGACAAGGAGGACATCTGCTTCTACAAGGGAACACACGAAATCACCGCCTTCACGTCCATCCTAGGCCTCGAGGACGTCCTATACCCGATAAACACCAACGGCCAGATGGTCAAGTTCATAGAAAACTGCAGCAACAAGCTGAGCGGACAGCTTGTCGCCGGCTGCAGCGAGGAGGGGGCTATGAACAACGAGACAGGAAGCGGCGTGGCAGTGTTCTACTCTGACATAAAACACAGCCTGCCTAACAGCGAACCGCGGTTCTGCAACGAGACTATGCCAGACAGGAGCAATATCATCCTCATCATTGATACCGCCGCCGGCTCGTGCAACCAGATTGACGACGAGTGCTTTAACTCGTCGTGGGTGAACCACATAGCAGGCGTGATTGACGAAGGGCCGAATGACGCGAACTCGATAATAAACAAGTGTGATGTCAGCATCCCGTGGATTCTAGACACGGGAGCAGTGGATAACTACACAGACACATGGGAAACTCACCGCGCCAACTGCAGCCTGGGGAACATAACCCAGCCAAACATCACCTGCGTCAGCGTCAAAAACCAAATCTGCCCCAGCGGGCCGGCAACCCATGAAGTATTAATCGGATTCGACCCTGCAGGGATAAACACGTCATGCTACCGCATCAGCGACATGACATCCTACGCATGCGACGGAAACTACGACGGCCCAAGCTTCCTGGACCGGCTGGACGGGCGCTACAACCTCAGCGAGTTCTACCGCAACCAAAGCCGCGACTACTTCAACAACACAAGAATCGGGATTGAAACGCTGATAAGCCCCTACGACTTTGCACTCAAGGGCATTGCCATCAAGGAAAATGAGTCGTGGGTTGACTATCTTTACTGGATGAACGTGACAGGCTGTCCGGTAGTCGGCTCCTGCGGGATTGGCGCGTACAAGTTGAAATTGGACTGCGCGCACGCTTATGACTTCCAGCTGGATACGGAGTGCGTCAGCGTGAATGAGTGCCCGAACTACGCCAGCTCGAGCAGCAGCAGCAGTTCCAGCACGAGCAGCAGCGAAGCAAGCACCAGCACCAGCGCCGAAAGCAGCAGCAGTAGCAGCAGCAGTAGCAGCACCAGCAATGAAAGCTGGTACGAAAGCACCAGCAGCAGCGAGATTTCCATCAGCTCAAGCAGCAGCAGTTTGTATGCGAGCACAAGCAGCAGCGCCCTGAGCTCCAGCAGCAGCTCAAGCAGCAGCAGCATCGTTGAGTGGATGACCCCCCACATGAGCAGGATGACGTCCAGCAGCATGGAGAGCAGCAGCAGTAGCAGCAGCAGCAGCATAATCTACCTCCCAACCAGCAGCAGTTCGTCAAGCACCAGCAGCAGCAGCTCGTCGGTCAACAGCATAGAAACCAGCAGCAGCAGCACCAGCTCAAGCAGCAGCTCCTCAATGAACAGCATAGCAACCTCAAGCAGCAGCACCAGCTCAAGCAGCAGCTCCTCAATGAACAGCATAGCAACCTCAAGCAGCAGCAGCAGCCAACAAAGTTCAAGCAGTAGCAGCAGCCGCGTGGCAACAACAATCTGCGGCCTGTACGATGACATGGAAACCGAACAGGGATGGACATCCGGAGGAACCAGTCCCGGCTGGATTCGCGGGGCGCCGTCATGGGGCAGCGCCTACTCGGGAAGCAACACCCGGTCTACCAACTCCGCCTCAAAGTACACAGACAACGCAAACGAATGGGTGCACACGCCAATCATCGACATAACGGCAACATCAAGCGCCACGCTCACATTCCAGCACAGGCTTGACACTGAAAACTGCGGGTCGCCCAGCTGCGACAACGCAACAGTGGAGATATCAACAGACAACGGCGACACATGGACAATGCTGAAAATCTACGGAACCGACGTGGGCTCAACAAGCTCATGGATCAAGGAAACCATACCCTTAGACTTCTATACAGGAGAAAACATCATGCTGCAGTTCAGATTCGTCTCGGACGATGAGCATACGGCAAAGGGGTGGGTAATCGACGACTTAAACCTCAGCTGCACATAACATCTTAATACCCCTGAAAAGCAATAAGTAGATTATTATGGAACTCCCTTACGGAGAACCCCTCACCCTCGAAGAGGCCCAGGTCTTCGCCATGTCAAGAAAAGGCAGGCAGACTTTCAACGGCCTCATGAGGATGCACGGCAGCATCGAGGGGAAGGCGTACACGACCGAACTTCTCATCGCTGAAGGAGAAGTCGTGGCATTAGAACTTTCTATCGAAGGCGCTGAACCCGTCTACAAGGAAGCTGCATTCGAACAGATCAAGAACCTCGCCGGCTCCGAAGGCGACCTGAAGATACTACGTTTCCACCAGGAGGACATGCACATGACATTAAGCTCGAACTCCAAGGCCGTCCTTGAAAACAGGATACCGCTTGAAACATTCAAGATAAGGATAAAAACAGCCCCTGCAGAAAGCCAGCAGACTGAAGACGAGGGGAAAGCCGGCTCCCAGGACAGACCCGGCGGCCAGCTGCCGGAACAACCCTTCGAGGAGAACAAGGCATTCGACACGATGAAAAAAAGCCTCGGCATAAAAGAAGTGCCCCTGAAGCAAAAAGGAGGATTCTTTGACGCCATGAGGAGCATGCTAGGCACCAGCGGCCCGAAGCCTAGACCCGAGTTCAGAGGACGCTTCAGACTGGAGCCCGCCGCGCAACCGCCGCAGTCAAATCCGAAACAAGACCTTATAGCGAGGATAAAGGAGCGGAGGTTCGGTATGCTGACCGAAAAACTGCTTCAGAAACGCGCCGAACAAAAAGTCCAGGAAGCCTCCAAGACGGAGGGAGTGATGGTCGAGACCACAATTGACAAACTATTTAACCTAGTAGACAAAAGAGATAAGGTAAAGATAAATGATGCGCTGGCGCACGAGATTGGAATAAGCAAGGAAAAACTGGAGGAATGGGCCGTCATCCTTGAGGAGCACAACCTTGTGACGATAAACTACCACACTATAGGAGAGCCGGAGATAACGAAAAAACAGAAAAAATGACAAGCAATGAAAAGGTCCTGGAGGTCTACGACGTCTTGACCGGGGATACAAAAACCCCAATAGCAGTGGTTTTCGAACACAACCTGAAGCTTTACAAAATCGTCGTCCCCCAAGTGGACATCGCAACATCCGCGCTGCTTGACGACATAAAGGACAAACTCATATCCGGCGTGGAAATGGACGGCGAGGAGCTCCAGAGCGAGGACGCCATCGACAACCTGAAAAGGACATTCAAGGAAAACGCCAACAGGATACTAATGGAAGAGCTGCCCAGCCTGGACAAGGCGGTAAAAGACCACTTCGTCCTGAGCCTGCTCAACGAACTCCTGGGGCTGGATGAAATCGAGTTCTTCCTCCAGGACCCATACCTCGAGGAAATCGTCATCAACTCGGCAAGCGAACCAGTCCGGGTCTACCACAAGAAATACGGCTGGCTGCTGACAAACATAACGATAAAAACCGAAGCCAAGATACTGAACTACGCAAGCACCATAGCAAGGCGCATAGGGCGGGAAATCACGACCCTCAACCCGCTTCTTGACGCCCACCTCATAAGCAAGGACCGTGCGAACGCCATCCTAAGCCCGATAGCATCAAAAGGCAACACGATAACGATAAGGAAGTTCGCCCGCGACCCTTGGACCGCCCCCGACTTCATCATGAACAAGACCATCAGCTCCGAGATACTCGCGCTCATGTGGCTTGCCATCCAGTACGAGATGAACATGATAGTCTCCGGGGGAACCGCCTCAGGAAAGACGAGCCTGCTGAACATCCTCATGCCGTTCATCCAGCCAAACCACCGCATACTCTCCATAGAAGACACCCGCGAGCTCCAGCTGCCGAGCTTCCTATACTGGTGCCCCCTAGTCACAAGGGAGCCGAACCCCGAAGGCAAAGGCGAAGTCTCGATGCTCGACCTACTCGTCAACTCGCTGAGAATGCGCCCGGACAGGATAATAATGGGCGAAGTCAGGAAACAAAGGGAAGCCGAAGTGCTATTCGAAGCAATGCACACCGGCCACTCGGTATACTGCACGCTCCACGCGGACACCTGCCACCAAACCATAACGCGCCTGACAAACCCGCCGGTCAACATCCCGCACAGCATGCTGGACTCCGTGCACCTGAACGTGGTCATGTTCCGAGACCGCCGGCGCGGCATAAGAAGGATATTCGAACTCGGCGAATTCATAATGGACGAGGAAAGCGCCCGAAGCGGCCAAATCAAATACCGGCCGAACATAATCTACTCATGGCGCGCGCGGGACGACAGCTACCCGATGATAAACCAGCCGATACGCCTATATGACGAGCTTGAACGCCATACCGGCATGAACCGGGACGAGCTCCAAAAGGAAGTCGAGATAAAGAAGACGATACTCGACTGGCTGGTGGAAAACAAACTGCGACAGGTCGAGGAAGTCGGGAAAATAATGAACTACTATTATATGGACAAGGAGACAGTCATAGACGCCGCAATCCAGAACAAACCGCCCAATACGCTGCTGGAAGTATAACCCCCCTAAACCAGCCCCGGTAAGCCAGCTGAAAGCCGGATTCTGTCTTATATATCCCCGGAATGTAATGTTAAATCATCATGAAAGACAGGGGGCTGCCCATACTCAGGTCGCCATTGATACGAAACCTTTCACGGCTCTTCATAATGCCGGGGAGCATAATGGCGAAGATATTCCCCCACATGGAGCTGACACTCAAGCAATCAGGCGTTTCCGAAACATACGCCCTCAACACAAGAAGCTACTTTGCGATAACCGTAACAGTTGCGGTCATAGGAGGGCTCCTCTCAGGAGGGGCGGTAAGCCTGCCGCTTTCAGCCAGCGGAAAGCCGGACAACATGCTAGCAGGCCTCATAGGGATATTCGTAGGCGTCATGATGGTAGTCTACATGATGGCATACCCAACCTCAATCGTCAACAAGCGCGTAAAGTACATAGAGCGAAACCTACTCTTCGCGCTGCGCAGCATCCTCGTCCAGATACGCTCCGGCGTGCCGATATTCAACTCCTTCGTATCCATAGCCAACGGCGATTACGGGCCAATCTCAACCGAACTCAAAATCTTCGTTGAAAAAGTCAACGCAGGCCAGCCGATGGTCGAAACACTGGAAGAGCTGGCGATACGAAACCCCTCCATGTACTTCAGGCGGGCGCTATGGCAGCTCGTCAACGGCATCAAGGCCGGAAGCAACGTAGGCGACAACTTATCGGACATAATAACGACGCTGTCAAAGGAACAGCTCGTGGAAGTGCGCCGCTACAAGTCGATACTAAACCCCCTCGCAATGATGTACATGATGGTCGCGGTCATAATGCCCTCACTCAGCATCACACTGCTGATAATCCTGTCCTCAATCCCCGGCGCCGCATCCTCGCTCGCCAACGAACAGACATTCTGGATGCTCCTCGTGATATTCACCATACTACAGGGCATATTCATGATGATAATACGCTCCAAGCGACCAAACCTCATCGGAGGATGAAATGAAAACACAGGCCCAGAAGCCGACAGTCGAACGGATAATACCCAGAAAACTCCTCGACTCCTACCGCCAGCTCGTCATATACTCCAGCATAGAAATCGACCCGGACCAATTCCTGAACCTGATAACACTAACAGGCCTCATGTTCTCGACAATCGTGTCAGCGGCGGCAGCCTCCTACCTCAAATACAACATACCCATGGTATTCACAGGCGCCCTAGCCTTATACGCCGCCGCAATATTCATAATGCTCCAGCTGTCCGCCGAATCAAAGGCAAAATTCGTTGAAAGCATCCTCCCCGACGCACTCCAGCTCATGGCCTCCAACATACGGGCAGGCCTCACCACAGACAAGGCCCTCCTCATGGCGGCACGGCCGGAATTCGGGCCCCTGCGCGAGGAAATAAGCAAAATCGGCAGGGAGACTATGGCCGGCAGAAGCTTCACCGACGCCCTGAGGCGGTCGACCGCAAGAATCAGGTCCAAGGACATGGACCGCACCATAGCGCTCATAGTCCAGAGCCTGAAGTCCGGCGGAGAGCTGGCCGACCTGCTCGACCAGACGGCCGACGACATGAGGGACCAGCAGATAATACAAAAGGAGATAAGCGCAAGCGTCCTAATGTACGCCATGTTCATAGCGATAGCGATAGCGATCGGAGCGCCCATGCTGTTCTCCCTCTCAAGCTTCCTGCTCGAACTGCTGGTCAAGAACATGCAGATGATATCAGCCCAGATGCCTGCGAACATGAAGGGAATTTCGGGCGCCGCAATGCCTATTTCGCCCGGAAACATAACGATAACGCCGGAATTCGCCGTAATGTACTCGGCCATTTCCATCCTCATATCCTCCATCCTCGGGTCATTGGTGATGGGGCTCATCCTGAAGGGCGAGGAAGCCGCGGGATTCAAGTACATGCCGGTACTGGGGACGATAGCCATCGTGCTCTTTTACGTCGCACACTACCTGCTAAAATACTTTTTGGGCGGCATGATGGGATTCTAGCCACCATTTTTAAAGCCCAATACCGATTAGTAAGAACTATGAAAGATGCGCACCTGAAGCTCATTCTGGCAGGGGCAGCCATCGCGCTCGCAGGCTGGTACTTCCTACAGGGAAACGAGCGCCTATTGAAAACGGCGACAACTTCGACAACAATGGAAGAGGGCACTACTACGATGGAGGAGGACACCAGAACGCCGGTGACAACGCTATGGCAGGACCCCAACGCCCTGCCGGAATGCCTCATGATGAAGACCGCATGCAAGCGCGACCGATGCCACTTCGGAAACGCCCTGAACCGGCACAATGAAAAAATATGCGACCAGATAGCCGACATAACGCTCAAAAGCTCATGCTACCAGAAAGTTGCGGAAAACCAGACACTCACACAGCCGGCCATAGAAGGACAGGTCTTCAACACCAAAACCTGCGGGGCCTACCAGAACCTAACCGTGGAACTGAGGGACGAGACGGCCAACGCCACAAAGGCAACCACATGGACCAACTGGAGGGGCGAATACTCGTTCGAAGCCACAACCGGCAATGACTACGGGATATACGTCACCATAGGAGACATACGGCTAAACCAGAACGTCTCGGCGAACGCGAACAAAAGGTACGTAATAGACTTCGCGCTATCATAGGAGATTTTTAAACACCAAGTATACATATATATCTAAAATTTTCAATAGGAAAAACAGGCGTCTGCGAAAACAAACGCCCGCAACCGGTGGCGGCACACAATGGTAAAGTCGAAGGTGAAGAAAAAAACCAGGAAGGAAAGGCCCAAGGCAAACGCTTCGCACAGGCCAAAAGCCAAGGCAAAAACCCGGAAGGAAATCCTTCTGGAGGAGGCAGAAAAGGCCGCCCCAAAGGCAACGACAATCAAGGAGCTTACAGAAGACGAAACCGAAAAGGCGAAGATTAAGGCAAAATGCTGCAAGGAATGCCCGGAATTCGAATTCTGCGAGGAGAAGAAGGGATGCTGCGACATGTGCGACTTCTTCAACACCAAGACCAAGAAATGCGCCCACATCAGCAAAAAGAAAAAAGGAAAAAAAGGAGGCGCTGAGGAAATACTCACCCGTAAAAAAGTAGAGGACGAGGACGACGACCTCGATGCGGCCGGCGACGAGGAAAAAGCCAGCACATTCGAGGACGACTTCGAGGAAAGAGACCCGTACGACGACGAAGGAATGGATGATTTTTTCAACACGTGAAAGAGTGAGAAAAATGTTCATAAACGAATTGAAACCAAACCAGGCAGTAGACTCGATAGTGCTTGAAATAACAGACAAAGGGGAAGCCAAGGAATTCACCAACTTCCGCGGCAAAATAAAGGTTGCCAACGCCAAGGTAAAGGACGCCACCGGCCAGTGCACCCTCACCCTATGGAACGACGAGGCGGACCGCTACGCCAACGGCCAGAAGATAAGGATAATCAACGGCTGGTGCAAGGAATACCGCGGCGACCTCCAGGTCAGTTCCGGAAAGTACGGGAAAATCGAAGTCCTGAGCGGGACGGGAGACGCAATCGAGGAAAAACCCCCCGCGCCAAAGCCCGCCAAGAAAAAACCCGCGAAAAAGCGCGCGGAAGGGGACGACGAACTCGAGGAAGAGACGGATCCCGAAGACGAGATATTCCCGGAAGCCGAGAAAGACCCGCTCCTGAAATACGAGGAAAAGTGGGTCAAAAAAGGCCTCGGCAAGGCCAAGGCCTAAGCGGCCCCGCCGGTTCTGAAAAACCGCACGGCAATGGAGATAAGCGTTGTAATACCGACACTGAACGAGGAGCGATACATCGAAGGCTGCCTTAAGTCCATAAGAAGCCAGCAGGTAAAGGCCGAGATTATCGTAGTCGACTCGAAGAGCACTGACAAGACAGTCGAAATAGCCCGCAAATACGCGGACAAGGTCCTCGAGGGAACGCCGGGCACCATCTCTAAAAACCGCCAGCTCGGGGCTGTAAAAGCCTCCGGCGACATAATAGTAACCGCAGACGCAGACACATTCTACCCACCAGACTGGCTCGAACGAATAACACCCTACTTCAAAGACGAAAAAACAGTCGCAGTCTCAGGCCCCACAATACCAATGCCAGAGGAAGCCGTCTTCATGGACCGCGCCTTCTACTTCACGGGAAACCTGATACTCTGGGTATTCCACAAATTCGGCATAGTATGGTTCCGGGGCAGCAACACTGCGTACCGCAAGAAAGCGCTCATGGACGCAGGCGGCTACAACCCGGAAATAATGGCCCGGGAAGACTCCGACCTCTCCCAGCGCGTCGCAAAACTAGGGAAAACCGTATTCGACTGGAAAATCATAGCAATGACCTCAATGCGAAGGCGCAGGACGACAGGCTGGCTGAAAACGATAAGATACTACATAGACACACCAATCGCGCTAATAACCAAAAAAACATACTATGAAAGACCGGAAGAAAAAAAGAAATAGAAGAGACTGAAAGAGAGTAAATCCACAAACTGATACACGATGCGTTTTTTATTGGTTCTAACACAGTAGGTTAGTGATGCAGGTTAAATGAACTGGGATGAATTAAGAAAAGGAGTTTATATGATTTTATCTGCTCTTTTGATATCAACCGTCATCCTAATTGCTTCACCTTACATTCGTGAGAGTTGTTGCTGTTTTGGGACGGCATTTGTTATCATCCTTATTGGCACGCTATTTTTTACAGGCACAGTAACGCTGTTTTATTCAATCTTCAAAGAGGAAAATAGGTTTCTGGTAGCTGCAACAATATTTTTTGTTACATTAATCATCTTAGGCTATTATTTTTCCAGCACATTTGATGATTACAGAAATAAACGAGACTGGATGGCTATTAGCGATTCACATGTTTTTTATAATACGACAAGTCAGAACATATATGGCTATTTGAAGGCAGCTAATACCGATTATCTGTTATACAACTGTAGTGCAAGTCTAAGGGAGGATGAAGAACGCGTTGGTTCATATACCTCATACCTTGAGAGATATAAAATTGATTTTGTTGAAACCCCGGAGATGTCTATTAATGAGGAAAAAACATTCCATTTCGGTCCGACACCGTTTAATGAGGAATTGTTCAAGGAGTATGATGAGGTGTATATCACCTGCAGACCTAAGACACCATACATCTATTTTATGTTTGAGTTACTTAGCAGCGGGCATTCGGACCCGCATTCAGCAGTGAAAATGAATATCGATTACGTAGAGTAATCCCATACTTCAGCGTATCCTTTCACTCTTAGAAATTATAATAAATCATGGTTTCAGCCAGCTTAGTGCGCCTGCCAGTCCTCTTATCGTGTGCATGCTTTCTATTTCTCCCCGGCAGTTGTACCAGCAGGCTTGGCATTTGTTTTTGGCATGCTCGGTTCGCAGTCTTTTTGCAATATCGCCAGCCGTAAGACTTTGGATGTTTCCTATGTTGCGTTCAGCTTCAACGCACTTTGAGATGTTCCCATATGAGTCGATGTTGAGGAATGATTTTCCTGCCCGGCATGACGGCACTCCACCGGCTATGTATTCGTCAATCCTGCGAAGGTATTCGGGGTTCGACCTGAAATTAGGGTATTTACGCTGGAGGGCCCACAGCCGGGCGCTTGTCTTACTGTCTAGCTTAAACGAAGCGTCATTGTTCTTCATCGGACAGTAGGGCTGGAGCATGAATGAGACGCCCAGGCCGTCCGCAAGCAAAATAAGCTCCTCGATATGTTCTATATTCCGCCTGTTGAGCACGCAAAACAGGTTAACCCGCTGGTAGGGTTCGGTCCGCTCCTCGGTAAAGAATTCCAGCGCCCGCACGGCCCGCTCGAAAGCCCCCTCGACGCCGCGCTGGCTGTCGTGCGACTTCGCGTCCGGAAAGTCGATGGAGACGCTGACGCCGGTGAGGCCGCTCTTGAATACTTCCCTTGCTTTTTTGCGCGAGACCAGCCAGCCGTTGGTTATCAATACCGTAAGATGCCTTTGCGATAGTGCCTTGATTATTTCCGGCAGGTCGGCCCGCATGAAAGGCTCCCCACCGGCAATCGAGATGAATGAGACGCCCATCTCGTCGAGCTTGCCGGCCCCGGCCTTGAAATCGGCAATTGAAAGCTCCGGCGCATCAGGAGATTTCTTCCAGTAGCTGCAGAAACCGCATTTGAAGTTGCAGCGCATGGTGACCTGCCATGAGCAGAGGAGAGGGCGTCCCGCAAGATAGGACCGGCAGGCCTTAGATATTCTGGCGAGGGGTATCATTATGCGTCAAAAGCACGGTCGGGAGTATCGCAAGCGACGTCAGCAGGTAATGTAGCGAAAGCAGGAGGATTCCGTAGTACAGGGCGCCCGGCCAGACGGCCGCGATGATTATGAGGCATAGGAGCGTAAGCCTGAATGAGAGCGCGCAGACGCTTGCGCTGCGCTCCCGGGCGGCCAGGACAAGAATGCTTGAGATTATGTGGGAGAAGAGGAGGATGATTGCTGCGTAGAACGGCAGGAGATTGGCCGCGTAGAGCGCGAGCATAAGGAGCGTGTCTGAGAAATGGTCGCACAGGTAGTCGAAGTCCAATTTATTGCCGCTTATTCCCTTGGCTTTCAGGAACCGGGCTAGGCTGCCGTCCAACAGGTCGAAAAAAATTGCGGCCAGCAGCATCGGCAGGTATAGGATGCTGCCTGTGAACAAGAGCATTGATGACAAGAACACTGACATAACAGCAAGCAGGCTGATTGCATTCGGCGAAACCTTAAGGTGGTAGAGCAATCTCACCAGCGGCGAGAGCAGAGCGTCCGCAAGCCTTCTTCCCGGCGTCTTGACCGCATCCAAGGCACGCGAATACCCGACTACCAGCGAAAGCATCCTATTTACTTAAGAGCCGGCGGGTAAAAGACAGGATAAAAACAAAAGAGAAACCAAGCTCACAAAGACCCGACACTAAGGTCAATCACGTCAGACAATATCGAGCTTGCAGTCTCCCTTGGGCCGGCCCCTGCGCCGGTGATTGTGATGCTTCCCGCAACGTCGGTTTCGAGCATTACCGCGTTTAGCGCGCCTGCTATGTTAAGGGGGTGCTGCATCGGTATCAGCCTCGGCGAAACCTCAAGCCTTCCGACGTCGCCGACTAGCCTTATCGCGCTGCCGTGCTTTTTCGCAAGCTCGATAGTCTCGGAATTAATCTCGCGTATTCCTGTGACGTTGACGTCCCTGAGGGAGACGTTCCTGCCCATGATGGCGTTCGAGAGTATCACGACCTTCACCGCAGTGTCAATCCCGTCGACGTCGTAGCTGCAGTCGGTCTCGGCGTAGCCTAATTCCTGCGCCTCCCGGAGCGCAATGGAAAAGTCCACGCTCTCCTCCTCCATCTTCGACAGTATGAAGTTGGTCGTCCCGTTCAATATGCCGTAGATGTTGCGTATCTCGTTTATCTGAAGCGTCTTCTGATAAAGATTGATGAGCGGTATCGCCCCGCCGACAGTGGCCTCGAACCTGACCTCCCTCCCGCGCAAGGCGGCCCGGCGCATGATGCGCTGGTAGGCGACGGCAAGAGGCGACTTGTTGGACGTGACGACGTGCATCCCGGCATCCAGGGCCGAGAGGATGTGGGAGAGCCCCGGCTCCCCGGTCTTGATATTTCCAGGTGTGAGCTCAAGCGCGATATCGGCGCCGACGGAGCGAAGGACGTCCTGAGACCTTAATTCCGACCAGCCCCGGCAATGATCCAATGGAGCCTTCAAAACCCTGTTCAAGTCAATCCCACGCTCGTCGATGACGGAACCGTCATACTCGGCGATTGCGACAACCTTAAGCCGCAGGCCGTGCCTCCTCGCGAGAAACGCCCGCTTCTCCAGGAGAACCCCGGCAAAACCCCTGCCTATGGTGCCGAATCCCACCATCGCAATCCTAACGTCTTTCATCCTAGCCAAGCGACCTCACAAGAGTGAAATTCTTCTCCTTGCAAACCGAACGCATGCAATCAAGCAGCCGGCCCGCCTTCTTCTCGTCGATTTCGACGTGAAGCAGGACCGAAGACTTGTCCTCGGGGCTGGGCATTACCACGTCGATGTCGGAAACCAGGCCGATTCGGTTGATGCGGTCGATTGTGTCCCTAAGGTCGGTGTCAATCACGTGGCCGACGAGCATGTAATCCACAACGGCCCTCGCGTAGTACCGTCTTCCTTCTATGCTGACCCGTGTGGCCCTTATGTTCCTCTGGCGGAGCGATTTTTTCAATAGCTCGAGCATCCGCATGTCGCCAATCTTGAAGACAATCTGGACTACGACGCGCCGCCCTTCCCTGCGGGAGTGCACGACGGAAAGAATGTTACCGCCGTGTGAGGAAACCGGCTCAAGGGCGCCGATAAGGCTGCCCGGAACGTCCCTCAGCTCAAGCTGCATGCTCACAATCATTTTTACGCACCTACCGCTTATTTATATGATTTAAACCTAAAAGAAGGGAATATGGCGACGCTCATAATCACCGAAAAGCCGAAGGTGGCGGAACGCATAGCGAACACCCTAGGCACGCCCAACCGCTACAGCAAGGAAGGCGTCTCCTACTACAAAGTCGGCGACGTGTACGTCGTCCCCGCGGTAGGCCACCTCTACGGCCTGAAGGAAAAGAACGTCGGCCAGTGGAAATACCCGGTCTTTGACATAGAATGGGTGCCAAACTACGTCATAGACAAGGAAGCGGCCTACACGAAAGCCTACCTGAACAACATAGAGGAAATCGCCGGCAAGTGCGACCGGTTCATAAACAGCTGCGACTACGATGTCGAGGGAGAGGTCATAGGCTACAACGTCATCCGCTTCGGCTGCAAGGCCGACACAAAGAATGAAAACGTAAAACGGATGAAATACTCAACATTAACCGAAGAATCCATCATGAAGGCCTACCAGAACCTGGAGCCCATAAACCAGGGAATGGCCAGCGCCGGCCTCACACGCCACACGCTAGACTGGTACTGGGGCATCAACCTGTCCCGGGCCCTGAGCATCGCAACCCGAAAGGCGGGAAAATACGTAACACTAAGCATCGGCCGCGTACAAGGGCCCACATTGAAGATACTCGCGGCAAGGGAGCTTTCCATAAAGGCCTTCAAGGCAGAGAAATACTGGCAAATCGAGCTGTTGCTCGTAAAGGACGCCAAACAATTCACGGCGCTCCATGAGAAAGACAAGTTCAAGACCAAGGAAGAGGCCGAGAAAGTCAAAAACGCCTGCGGTCCAACCGCGATAGTCATAAAGGCGGAATCGAAAAAGTTTAAGCAGGACCCGCCGACGCCATTCGACTTAACGACGCTCCAGACCGAGGCGTATAAGCACTTGAACATAGACCCAAGGCGGACGATGGAAATCGCCCAGGACTTATACATAAACGCCCTCATATCCTACCCCAGAACCTCAAGCCAGCAGCTGCCGGAAGACCTGAACCTGCGGGCAATCATGGAAAAGCTGTCATTAAATCATGAATACCAGGACTTGTGCAAACAACTGCTGCAGACCAAATTAAAGCCCAACAACGGCAAGAAGACAGACCCAGCCCACCCGGCGATACACCCAACCGGCGAAAGGGCTCAAAACCTCGAAGGATATCACAAAAAGCTGTACGACCTCATAGCTCGAAGATTCATGGCGACATTCGCAGAACACGCAGTACGCCAGACAATAACCGTCGTCCTCGACAACAACAAGGAGAAATTCATAGCCTCAGGCACAGCAACCGTTGAAAAAGGATGGCACGTGTACTACGGCCCCTATGCGAAATTCGACGAAGTCGAGCTCCCTCCGATGGCTAAAGGAGAGGTAATAACGGTCAACGACGTGCTCATGCACGAGAAGGAAACCCAGCCGCCCAAGCGATACACGCCTGCATCCATAATCAAGGAGATGGAAAAGCGCAACATCGGCACCAAATCGACAAGAAGCCAGATAGTGGACATACTATACCGGAGGAACTACACCACCGGAAAGACGCTGGAAGTCACGTCCCTCGGCCTGAACGTCGTAAAGACGCTGGACACGTACTGCCCGGAAGTCGTGAGCGAAAAGCTGACGCGCCAGTTCGAAGAGGACATGGAAGGCATACAGGAAGGAAAGGCTGCGATGGACGATGTCGTGGAAAGAGGCAAAAACACGCTCGGCAAGATACTCGAAGAGTTCAAGCAGCATGAGATGAAGATAGGGGAATCGCTCGGCACCTCAGCCGTCAGGGCCATCAAAAAGCGGGAAAGCCTCGGCAAATGCCTTCAATGCGACGGGGATTTAGTCATGCGGGAATCGCGCTACGGCGGGTTCTTCGTCGGCTGCAGCAACTACCCGAAATGCACTTATATAATATCGCTGCCCAAGGCGAAAGTCAGGAGGACGGGCAACTGCAGCCAATGCGACTATGCTACATTCGCGTACGGGGACAAGGGCTGGCGCTTCTGCATCAACCCCGAATGCCCGACAAAAAAGACGAACAAGAAATAGCCTGAAACGCCGGCCTTCGAAAAACGGTAAAAACGATTTTTCTATGCAGAAGCACCCTAGTAATTAGCACACAATCATCCAAAAGAAAGTGAAGCACTACTCCATCTGGCTGTCCAAGTACGACAGGATAAGAACCGGCATACTGGAAGGCCTGCGCTCCCACAGCCGGGACATCGAGGACGCGCTGAAAAAGATACCGGCCGAAAATATCGTACTCCCGGCCCCGGCCGGCCTAAAAGCAGATGGCGGCATGTGCTTTGTCGACGGCGGTGAAGGCATCACGGAACTGCTTGGCGCGAGCCTCTACATAATCCGCGCATCAGCGCTCATGCTGGATGGCGACGGCGGCAAGGACAATGAGGCCATCATACGCGACCTGGACATGAACATCATGGACTACGACGACTACACGAAAGAGAGGATAGAGCTCCTGCGGGACTGCATGGAATTCGACGTCGCGCAACAATGCGTGGAAAAGCACAAGCCAAACTACCTCTTCCTCGACGGCTCGCTCTACGTCAAAGCCCGAAAAAAGCCGATAAAATGCATAGAAGACACAATATACCGCAAGAAATTCGCAAGGCTGCTCAAGACATGCCGCGACCGGAACGTCAACCTCGTCGGCGTCTCCGAAGACTCAAGGAGCAAGATACTGGCAGGCCACCTGAATGCGAAATACAATATAAGCCTGCCCAGATTCATGACAGACATAGGGATACTCAGGCTGATTGCGGGGAATAGAAAATTCAGGACGGCCACATTCATTCCCCAGTCGAAATTCGAAACCGAAAGCCAGAACGAAAAGATGACAGCATCCTTCCCGACCGCCTACCTCCAGGTCAACGAGAGCGCAAGCCCGCTGCGCGTGGACATCGCCGACTGGAACCGGCCGATGGAAGAAGCGCTCGCGCTCATCACGCACCTCTCCGAAGGCTCGCGCTACTACGGCTATCCAATACCCCTCTACCTCGCCCACATGGACGCGAAGATAAACGAAAGCCACGCGAAATGGGCGGCCAACCAGCTTTCAGCCCACGTCCAGAAAAACGACCAGCGGCTCTACGAATCAGTCCTGAGGAAAAACAGGAGAAGCCTAAGGCCGCAGTAACGGCGCGCTAAATAATTTGACTTCAGCTTGCGCCATTTATAACCATACCTTCAAATTCTCTTACATGTTAATTTACCTAACGCTCGGGCTGTTCCTTTTCTCAGTCTACCTCATCATGAAAGGCTCGGACTGGATAACGGACTCCTCAATCCATATGGCCCACCGGCTGGGGACAAGCAACCTGGCAATGGGGCTTATAGTCATATCGCTCCTTCTAAGCCTGCCGGAACTTATAATAGCGATAACATCCATAGCAAACGGCCACCCGGCGCTGGGCTTCGGCGCGAGCATCGGCTCGGTAATCGTCAACATCGGGCTCATCGTCGGCATATCCGCGCTGGTCAGGCCGATGAGGGTCCCGCGGATAATGGTCACAAGGGACATGATTTTCATGGTCGTTGTTTCCATCGTGGTGGTCGCGCTCGCACTGGAGGACAACAAGCTTTCGAGAACCGACGGCCTTGTTCTTATACTACTCTTCATACCGTACGTGATAAACGTGTACGAACAGGAGCGCAACCTCACACATGTGGAGAAGAAGGTGAAGACTGAGAAGATGACAGAGGCGCTTGAGATGTACGGCGACTACTCCGGAATTCCTAGACCACGTCTGGGAATCCAATACTTCCTGCTTGGAGGGCTTGTACTGATAGCCGGCTCGGACATATTCGTCCGGACGCTTATGGAACTATCCGCCTACTTGCAGCTTCCAGAGCTTCTTGTAGGAGTGACTCTCGGCGCAATCGGGCCTAGCATACCGAACCTTGCAGCATCGCTTGGAGCCGCCCGCAAGGGAGTGGAAGAGCTGGTGGTCTCGGAAACAATAGGTTCCAACATATTCACGCTGCTCATAACGCTTGGCGTGATAGCCGTCCTAAGCCCCATGGCGATAGACACGGCCACCGCAACCATCACGGCGCCCGCCCTTCTGGCGATAACGTTCGTCCTGATGGGAGCGATGCTGACGGGCCACGTGAGACGGAAGCACGGAATAATACTGCTGCTGATATACGTTAGCACGATGATGGCGGAATTCATATTCAGGTCGTCATTCTAAGGGGAGTAACGCAACCTTTTTATACCCAAACTGCGATATTCTAAATCCGTTATTTTTAAAAATGAACAAAGCATGCATACTTGACGGCAAGCGTTCGTGCAACAACTCGTGCATCGCCTACGAGCCGGGCGGCGGCTGCAGGGCGGGCGGCAGCAGCAGCCGTAAGAAGCACTCCGACTGCGACGACCTTGGCCTGAAGGAAGTGTGATTCTCTTCTCACATCGAGGGATTCGCCGGCCTGAGTGAGATTGGCCCGTATTCTCCATGATGGATACAAATAGAACAACCCAGAGGAGTAGATGTGGCGGATTGACAGTCCATTAAACCGCAGTTCGTAACATTTTTATACGTAGACTACTATGATTTGATATTTCACGTTTTTACACAACATTCAAAATGGACATAGACACGCGTTTTGCGGCCGGACTTGCGATAGCATCGATTTCCGTTGTTACTACGTCTGTTGCGGCATATTTCTACATCCGGCACCTGCGCAAACCGCAGGTCGAGTTCCTTGACGTCGTATACGACCGCGCCGCAAGGCAGCTTGAGCTGTACGTGGCAAACGAGGGCGAACGGCCCATCTACCTGAACCCGTCGCTAAGGCTCGTGCACTTCCTGAACCCGGACGAGTGGAAGGAGAAGAAGTCAAGCACCGGCGAGGGCATGATGGAGGGCAAGTGCTACCAGGTCGAAAGCGTCATCAAAGGCTACAACCTAATCGGCGAATGCCAGAAGCCAGTCGTCGTCGAAGGCATGAGCGTCAGGAAAATCGTCTACCCGCTGTCAGAGGACGTGGTACTCAGGGCCTACGACAACGTAAGAGTCGAGTCGCTGTGCGGATTGTCCAACCCCTCAGGCCAGAGGATGGTCAGCGTCATGCGCGTCGTCCTTAAGGACGACAACGACACCAGGGCTTTTGACACCGTCGCGCCGGCATACAACCCTAACTTCTGCGTCGTGACAGAAAATCCTGAAAAAACGGCGGCCGAGGCGGCCGGCGTTCCCGTGCAGGCCATGTGCGTATGCTGCGGCAAGGACCGGTGGCTCGAATGGGTCGTGGACGGCAACCACGTCTGCTCGGAATGCAAGGACTTCATGCAGGGCAGCTCACGCTCATCAATGCTGCCGGATGAAGAGG
Source organism: Candidatus Altarchaeota archaeon (assembly GCA_028712125.1). Classification (GTDB taxonomy): domain Archaea; phylum Altiarchaeota; class Altiarchaeia; order IMC4; family SCGC-AAA252-I15; genus VGJA01. The sequence goes on along the minus strand of JAQTQS010000002.1, from coordinate 4,980 downwards.
CCGCATCCTTCATACAGGACAGCGTGCAGGTTAATGAGACGGCGGAAGGGGAAATCCAGCTCAACGACAGGCAAAGGGAGATAATCGCCCTGCTGGAGAACGAGAACAACCTGACGGTACGCAAGATTTCCAAGATGCTCTCGGCCAGCGAGTCCACGATATCCTCGGACCTTAAGTACCTGATGGAGAACGACAAGGTCGGCCGGGTGGAGATAGGCCGGCGATTCCTCTATCACCTGAATTAGTAGAATATTTTCCTTCTGCTTTGGCTGAAAAATCCGTCTTTCTGCGTAAAAAAACCGCCGATAAAAATGGCCATTACACAAGGCGGCTCATTCAGGCTCCTGCGAGCTTCACGCCGACGACCTGCGATATGCCGCTTGTCATCGAAACGCCGATGACCGAACTCACCTGCTTCAGCACCGAGTCGTTGTGCGTGACCATGATGAACTGCGTCTCGGACTCCCTGAGCATCTCCGTCAGCTTTATGGAATTCACCTTGTCCAGTGCCGCGTCAAGCTCGTCAATCACATAGAAGTGCGACGGCTTGTACTGCTGGACGGCCAGCAAGAATGCGGCCGAAGTGAGCGTCTTCTCCCCGCCGGACATCGAATCAAGGCTCATCACCTTCTTGCCGCCGGGCGACGCCTTGATGAGCAGGCCGCTCTCTGAGATGTTAGTCGGGTTGTCAAGGAGGAGCGTTCCCGTGCCCTCCGACAGCTTCTGGAAGATGCTCTCGAAATTAGCCTTTACGACGTCGAACGTCTTGATGAAAGTCTCGTACTTCTTCTGCTCGACCTTGTCCATGAAGCCGAAGATTGACTGGCGCTCGGTCTTCAGCGTCGAGAGCTTCTGATAGATTTCCTCGTACTCCTTGCGAACCTGCTCGAACGTCTCGATGGCCCGCATGTTTATCGAGCCGAACAAGCGCATCTTCTCCTCCAGCTTCTCAAGGTCGTCTTTCAGGTCCTTCAGGGACTTGTCCAGAACCTCGACGCCCGCATACTTCTCGTACTCCTTCGCCAGGCCTTCAAGCAATGTGTCGTTCTTAGCCTTCTCTATAGTCAGCTGGTTCATCTGCTCGTTGACGCGCTCGAAGCTTCGCTCTATGGCGCCGATTTCCTCGCTGTCGGCGACGATTCCCGCTTCAAGACGCCCGCGCTGCTCGATGAGCGACTCAATCTCCTTGATGACCCGGGCGCTCTCCTTCTCAACCTCGGCCTTCTGCGCCTTCAACGACTGCAATGCTGTTTCGACTGACGCCTTCTCGCCCAGAGAAACCTTCTCTTCGGATTCCAGTTTTTTTATCTCCTGCCCGATCTCAGTTGTCTGGGTTTCTACAAGAGCCTGTCTCTCCCTGAGCGTCCCTTCTTCAATGCTCAGGTCCCTGGCCTTGTCCTTGAGGCGGTCTAGCACGCTGGTGTCACGCTGGCTGCGCTCCTTTGAAAGCTTTGAGTGCTGCTTCTCCTTTTCCTCGACCTCCTTCCGGAACTCGGCCATCGCCTGCTCGCGCTTGGCGCATTCGCTTAAAATCTCGGCAATCCTCGAGCGGACCTTACCGAACGAAGCCGACAGTTCCGCCTCTTTCCCTGCGAAAGCCTGCTCCTCGAAAGCAAGCTTGCCCTCGGCAGCCCTTCCCTCGGCGACGTCCATCTCACACTTGGCTGCGTTGTTCTTCGCCTTGACGCCCCGCTCGATAAGCTGCTGCAAAGCGGACTCAAGGCCCGCCGCCTTGGATTCCAACGCCTTTATCTCGCGCTCCTGCCCGTCAAGGTTCGAGAAGCCGATTTCCACGCGTTTGGTATGGCCGCCTGTTATCGCGCCGCTCGCCTCGAAGAGGTCGCCCTCGACCGTGACCATGCGCCAGCTGCCGACGCCGATGGACTGGGCCGCCTCACGGTTTTTTACAATGATGGTGCTGCCGAAGACATAGTCGAAAACCTTCCGGTACTTCTGGTCTGCCTTTATGAAGTCGCGGGCGAAACCGACCGCATCCTTAGGCAGCTTGCCGTCAACTGGCGCGTGAATCCTGTCAAGCGGCAGGAAAGTGGCCCGCCCGACCTCCTTCTTCCTGAGATAGTCGATGCACTTCCCGGCCACGTCAACGCTGTCGACGACGATGTTCTGCATGCGCTCGCCGGCCGCAATCTGCAATGCAAGCTCGTACTCGCTCTGCTCAACCCTGCCAAGCTGGAAGACGGGCCCGTGGATTCCGGGGACGACGTCCTTTATCTTTAGAACGGCTGCTATCGCGCTCTTCAACCCGTGGCTGGCCTGCTCCAACGCCCGGAGGTTCGCCGTCTGCTCGGCAATCGAAACGCGCGCCTTTTCAAGCGCTTCCTGGTTTTCAGAGCGCTCGGCCTGTATGCTGTCAAGCTCCTGCCTCGCCTCTGCGAGCTTTTTAGTGTCGGAGGAAAGTTTCGCCCGCGGCTCGACAAGCTTCCTACCAAGCTCGCTCCTGCTGGCCGAAAGCTCGCTGATGTTCCTCCCGAAAAGCTCCTCGTCCTTTCGCAAATCCTCCAGAACCCGCTGGTCGCTGTTGTTCAGCTCTCTGAAAGTCTTCGCCTGCGAGTGAATCTCGTAAATCCGCTTCTGGAGGGCGTCAATATCCTGCTCCAGCCTCTGCTCGCTGCTGGTCACAGACTCCTTTTCTATCTCCGACTTCAGCTTGGCCGCATCCTCGGAGATTGACAGAAGCTTGCCGCGCAACGTTGCCTCCTCCTCGGCCAGCATCTTACTGCGGGTCGCGCGCTTTATCCTGTTCTCGGAGGCCGCCGTAATCTTCTCGTTGAGCAATGAGAGATAGTCCTCCTTGCGCCCTATATCGCCGTCGAGCTCGATGATGCGCTGCCTGCTCTTCTCCCCCTCCTTCCCGATGATTTCAGAATTAATCCGCTTAAGCTCCAAATTGCCCTCGGCAATACGCGACCTAAGCTGGGCAACCTTCGCGCCGTCGCCCTCCTTGGTTCTCGCCAGCGCGTCAAGGTCCTCGCTAAGCTTCTCATTGCGCTTCTCGATGCTCTTTATGTTCTTCTGGAGAATAGACGCCTCATGCTTCCTGACTCCGTCACGCGTAGCCTGATAGTCAAGGGCCTCGTCCCGCTCCTTCTTGAGCTCCTTCATATAGCCCTGCTTCTCACCGAGGACTATATGCGTCTCGTTAATCATCTTCTCGACCTTCTCAAGCTCCCGGACGGCCTTGGCCTTCTTCTCGTCGTACTCGGCGATGCCGCACAGGCTGTCGATGACCTCCCGCCTCTCTGTGGGCTTCATCTCGATGACCCTTGTGATGTCGTCCTGCAATAGGATGTTATACTCGTTGTCGCCGACAATGTCCACAACCTTCGTGCGGGTGACGCGCTGGTCGTTAAGGCTGTACGTGCTCCTGCCCTCGTTGTCGACGATGCGCGTTATCCTATAGCGGTTGTTGCTGTCGTCGGTAAGCTCTATCGCCACGACCGCCTTGTCAGCCGGCTTGTCTGAAATACCGCCGTTGTAAATCAATTCCTGAAGATTCGCAGCCCGAAGCCCCCTGGAACGCCCCAAAACGAAACAAATCGCCTCAGTGATGTTGCTCTTGCCGCTGCCGTTCGGGCCTACGACGGCGGTCAGCTTGTCAGGGAATTCGAGAACGGTCTTGTCCCGAAAAGACTTGAAGCCCTTAATTTCCAGTTTGTGCAAGCGCATTCTCTGTCAGACTATATTAAATAACCGCTATTCAGAAATAATATGATTCGCGGCTTAAATTAGCATAAAATGATTTCAATAGTCTACGAGGTCGGCCTCTACCGCAGGCTTCTGGCCGAAACGGTAAGAAAGGGCGATATAGTAGTGGAAATCGGCCCGCACACCGGCCTTAGCACGCTCGGATATGCAGGAAAGGCAAAGCTTGTAATAGCAATCGACAAGTCCCCGGAGGCCGAGGAAAGCTTCAAGCCAATCTGCAAAGAGCACCGCAACGTGCGATTCCTGAGAGAGGACGTGAGAGGCTTCGATGCTCTCGCAAAAGTCGTCAAAATCGCGCCGAAATGCGACATACTGGCCGTCGACATCGGCGGAGGCCGGTACAGCGACACGGTCTACAAGGTATGGGGCTCATGGAGCGGGGCGTTAAAGCCGAGGCATTCCATCATCCGCAGCCGGACGCTCGCGGAATTCCTCCAGCGCGCGGAAATAAAAGACGACTCGGTCAAAAAAAAGTTCAAAGACAACGGATGGCTCAGCGAATGGGGACGGGCCACGCCCTACACGCTAAGAAGACAGCTGGGCGAATTCAAGAACTACGTGGACATTACAAAATCAATCAAAGACGAATAGACGAAGACAAAGACAACGCGAAAACAATCCAAGTGGCCGCATAAGGCAATACCAGCGCCATACGCCGCCTAGTCCAATCAGGATATGAAGGCGCTGCCGCCCGAAACTTTCCGGGCACGCTCTTTTTCACAAAAGTCTTATACGCCTCTGTAACCATCCGCTCGCCGCCCATTGAGGCAAGCATCAAAACGCCCGGATTCCCGGCAAAAAAAGAAAGCAGCAAGCCCGAAAGCATAGCAACCAAAGGACTCCTGAAAAACTTGCCGCAATCAAAACCCTCGATAGGCGCATCCTTCAGGCCGCCGCCGACTGCAATAAGCAGGCCGCCGAGAAAACCGAAAACCGCGCCGACTGCTGGCCTGCCCAAGCCCTCCATGTCCAGGCTGAACATTAGCAATGTTAAGGCTATGAATACGGCAGTTGCTAATGCACCCAATATCACCCGCTTCCCACCGCCTTTAACGACTCGGCCAAGTAAGTGCACGGTCGACGGAATCTTGTACTTGTCCTGCGGTTCATTGCGCAGGTAGCCTTTCAAAAGCTCGGTTACCGCCCGCTCAATAAGGACGGCGATAGCAAACAAGACGCCTAGACTAACCTGGGATACGCTCAGACTGGCAAGGAAAAAAAACCCAACCGGGGCTAGCACAGCCCCAAATACCA
>JAQTQS010000087.1 GCA_028712125.1 Candidatus Altarchaeota archaeon | reverse complement strand
AGCTGAAGGACGAGATAAAGCTTCGGGTCGTCAAGAACAGCATCATAAAGCTAGCGCTCGAGAAGGCGAAGCTGAACGACCTTGCCAAGCACGTCGACAACCAGAGCGCAATAATCACGACAAACCTGAATCCGTTCAAGCTGAGCGCGCTCATATCGTCATGCAGGACGAAAGCGCCCGCAAAGGCCGGGAGCATCGCACCCTGCGACATAATAGTCCCGAAGGGCGACACCCCATTCCCCGCAGGCCCCGTAATCGGGGACGTGCAGAAGGCGGGCATAAAGGCCAAGATACAGGGCGGGAAGATTGTCGTCACTGAGGAGAGCCTTGTCGTCAAGATGGGCGGCGTCGTGCCGGCGGAAGCTGCGGGCATACTCGCGCGCATGGGCATAACGCCTTTTGAGATAGGGCTTGACTTGAAGGCTGCTTATGACGGGAGCATGGTATATTCGGGCGACGTGCTGAACATAGATTCGTCGAAGACGAAGGCTAATATCGCCAAGGCGCACATGAATGCGCTAGGCCTTGCGTATACCGTTAAAATATTCACCAAGGACACTACGAAGCTGTTCATACAGGATGCTTATCGCAATGCCATAAACCTCGCCTACAACGGGAATGTCTACACAAAGGAGACTATCGAGGGCATCCTTGCGAAGGCCGGCTGGCAGGCGAGTGCTTTGAGCGCGCTCGTCAAGGAGCCTTCCGAGAAGCAATAGGCAGTTCGTGTTTTTGATTTCTTATTAACTGATATTAATTACTGGCAAGTCTAAGAAGGTAACAACCATGGAAGTCAAGCTTGACGTGCGAAAAACCGCGGCCTTTAACGCCCAGGAGCATTATGAGAAGGCCAAGAAGGCGGCTGAGAAGGTCGCCGGCGCAAGGAAGGCGTTGGCTGATACTCACGCGAAGATTGACGGATTGATTGAAAAGCGTGAGGTCGAGAGCAGGAGGATTGTTGAGAGAAAACCCGAGCGGGAGCGCAAGTGGTTTGACAAGTTCCGCTGGTTTGAGAGCAGCGACGGCTTTCTGGTCGTTGGCGGCCGCGATGCCGTGACAAACGAGATTCTGGTGAAGAAGCACACCGAGCCAAGCGACCTTGTGTTCCATGCCAACGTGCATGGCGCGCCGTTTTTTATCGTGAAGAATCCGGGCAAAAGGGAGATTCCACAAGCGACCATAGCTGAAACCGCCGAGGCTGCCGCAAGTTATAGCAGCGCCTGGAAGCATGGCCTTGGCGGATGCGACGTCTACTATGTAAAGCCGGAGCAGGTTTCAAAGACTGCCGAAAGCGGCGAATACATGCCAAAGGGCGGTTTTATGATTAGGGGGGTAAAGGAATGGGTGCGCGGGGTGGGGCTTAAGCTTGCGGTCGGCTTTGTCGTGACAGACGCCGTGACAGTGATAGGAGGACCGGTGAGTGCGGTCGCTGCGAAAACGAAGCATTATGCCGTTATCGGGACCGGTGATTTGAAGCCGAAGGATGCGGCGCTCGGTATTAAGGCTTTGGTGCTAAGGAAGACTGGCAGGGACGAGGGCCTGCTTGTGAAGGGAGTTCCTGTTGACGATATACAGCGTTTCTTGCCTGGCGGGTCTTGCAGTGTCTTATCGTGATGTTGTTTTTTGCTTCTTTTCAGGGTCGTTTACTATCAAAAGCGTTGTAAGGAATGCGGCCCATGCGATTAGCAGGGATATGCCGCCTGAGCAGCCCATTAATTCGGTCAGGGGGTATGTTATTAGGGCAAGTGCTATTGAGGCTATTTTTATTACGAATCCTGCGGAAAGCCATAGGGACATTGAGATGACAGATGCTGTCGAGAAGGCGAGGAGTGCTGTGGAAAGGCATAAGAGTAATACGGTTCGGTCGAGCAGCAGAAGTACGAAACCGGATATTGAGGTTTCATATCCTTCTATTGGAATCAGCCAGTCGACCGAATACGCGCCCGCAACAACAAGGACGATTGCCAATAGGAGGCTAGATAGGTTGCCTTTCGCAGAAGAAAGAAGCCCTTTGAAGTCGAATCCGCTTGGTGCTGCGCCGAAGGCAAGGCATAGCTGTATGTACAGCGCCAGCGCCATTAGCGGGCTTTCAAAACCAATCTGGGAGTACTCGTCTGCAAGGAGGGACATCGAGCCCATTATGCCTGCTGACAACCCCCCGAGTGTCGCGAGGCCGCCGTTAAGCGCTATTATCTGGTGGAAGACGTTGCGCGCTATCAGCAGGACTGCAACGCCGCAGCCGAAGAATGGGGCGACCGTCACAAGAACGCTTCGCAGGAATGTGAAATTGTCCCTTGGCGCGACGTAGGTCACGCTGCCCAAAACGCCTGTCGAGCGGTTCAGCGAGAACAGCGAGAGGGACGTAAGCCTGCAGCCGGTTACTATGGCGGTTGCGGCATGGGAGATTTCATGGACTATAGTCCCGGGCGCCGCAAGCAGCGAAAACCATAGCGTCGTGCCGGCCCGTGACACGAGGATGTATTCCAGGAGGTCGTTGAGCATTATCTGGACTGCAAGGAGGGCGGGAATAGCCGTATAGTAGATGCGGACCGTGAAGGAGCGGAAGACAACCCAATTTAAGAGTGCAATCGAAATCAATACAATAAAGATTCTCGCGTTCCAGGCAAATGATTCGGAGTGCTTTCGTTCCATCATAGTCAATTAAAAATGTCCATTGAGGATAAAATACGGGAAATCGAGGAGGAAATCAGCACCACCAAGTACAACAAGGCGACACAGCATCACATCGGAAAGCTCAAGGCAAAGCTTGCGCAGCTCAGGGAGGAGGCGTTCAAGCGCGCGTCTTCCGGCGGAGGAGGCGTGGGCTTCGGCCTGAAGAAGCACGGGGACGCTACCGTCGTGCTTGTCGGATTCCCATCGGTCGGCAAGTCCACGCTGCTTAACCAGCTGACGAACGCGGAAAGCCCGGTGGCGGCATACGACTTCACTACCTTGGAGGTCATACCGGGCATGATGGACTACAAGAACATAAGCGTCCAGATGCTCGACCTGCCGGGAATCATAACCGGGGCATCCATCGGAAAAGGACGCGGCAGGGAGGTGCTGTCGATTGCGAGAAACGCCGATCTGGTGCTGATACTGCTGGAGGTTACAAAGCCGCAGCAGATTGAGCGGATACTCAAGGAGCTCTATGACGTCGGAGTAAGGCTGGACCAGCGGCGGCCCAGGGTGTCGGTCAAGAAGAACGACCGGGGCGGAGTGCATGTCATGTCCACCGTCCCATTAAGGAGGATTAACGAGCTGACGATTACGTCGATACTAAATGCCTACAGCATCCATAATGCCGACGTCACGGTACAGCAGGACATCACTGAGGACCAGATGATTGACGTCGTCTCCGGCAACCGCGCCTACATACCCTCGCTTGTCATAGTAAACAAGGCAGACTTGGTCAAACCAGAACAGCTGGTAGAGCTTCGCAGGCAGTTAAAGCGCGATTTCACTGCAATCTCGGCCGCGAACGGGCGCAACCTCGATGCGGTCCGCGAGGGCATATTCCAGAAGCTTGATTTGATGAAGGTCTACCTGAAGAAACAGGGGGCTAAGGCGGACTTTGAGGAGCCTCTTGTGGTAAGGAGGCACTCGACAATCGAGGATGTCGGTAGGAACTTGCACAGCAGCTTCCTTGATAAATTCCTGTACGCCAAGGTGTGGGGCAAGTCTGCGAAATATGCAGGCCAGAGGAAGGGATTGGACCACGTTCTTGAGGACGGCGATGTGGTGAGCATAATAAAGGAGCGGTGAACGGCATGGATAACGTTACAAAAATCGACATTGGCGGCAAGACGATTATCATAGTCGGCACGGCGCATG
>JAQTQS010000032.1 GCA_028712125.1 Candidatus Altarchaeota archaeon | reverse complement strand
GGAGATAAACCATCTCGGGCTTTCCGGGACGACGATAGCCGCCGGAAGCAAGACGACAGCAGTGCTTGCGGACGGCGACCGGGAGAAAATCGTGGAGTTAAGGGAGAACCTCAGGATACAATGCCCTGAACACCTCCTCTACACGAGGATAGAATACGGCGAGGAACAGCAAGCCGAAGAGCTGAAGCCGGATGACGACATTACGACTATTCTAAGAAGCATACAAAGACGCCTTGATGAGATAAACATCAAGCTCGACGCAATCGTTGAAAACCGCCCGACCGGCAAGACGGCCATCGACGGCAAGCAGAACAGCGTCTCGGACTTCTTCAACATGTAATTTTAGCAAAGCTGGCACAACGGCAGGTAAGCGTTATCCTCATCGCAATATCTTCTGTATAGCATGCTGCAGAACTGTTTGGCTGTCATTGACTTGCCCTTGCCGGTGCAGTCTTCCGGGCAGCTGCATACGCTCTCAAGGTCGCCGCAAACGCCGTCGCCGCAGCGTATGCACACGCCGACCGGACGGTCCGCGGCTTTGCCGGATTCGTAGCATGTCTCGTCCACTGCTATGCCGTCATCCATGCCGGACCACCAAGGGGTAAGACCTTCGCAGCATTCGACAGGATACATGTCGACATAGTCCGACACCATGGAAACGTACTCGCCCTCCTTGGAACAGCCGTACGAACAGTTAAACACACGCGGGTAGTTGCTGTCCTGAGCAATCCTGCCGACGCATATCTGGCGCTTGGCCGTGCACTCCACAAAAGAGCAGACTGACGAATCGTTCAGCGAGAGCGCAACCTCCAGATAACAGTAATCCCGCTCGCCCTGCTGGATGAGTCCGCAGATGGAGGCATTGCGCAGCCTAACCGCGCTCTGCCAGTAGCATACGTGACGCTCAAGCACGTGGGCGGTATCGCAATCGAAAGTGTATTCGCTCGTGTCAACCGCTTCGGCCTGGTCGCTGAAGTCGGTCTCGTTTGAAAGGTTGTAAGGACCGTCAGTTGATGCCGCAGAGTCCTGCGGTGCTTTAGCGCCGTAAAGGCATCCGCACAATAAGGTTATGAAGAGCAAGGCTAATGCGGAACGCATAAGAAGATATTGGTAATGTATTATATAAGTCCCGCCCGGGCGGCCTGTTAATAAGCGCTGAGCACCAATAGGAGTAACTGAAAAAAGATGGAACGAATACCGGCCATAGACATACTGAACGGCAGGTGCGCCCAGCTGGTCGGCGGCGTCCTCGGCACTGAAAAGTACTATGGAAGCCCGGTAGATGCGGCAAAAAAATGGGTTATGCAGGGCGCGGGAATCCTGCATGTCGTAGACCTCGACGCAACGCTTGACAGAGGCGACAATTTCGCAAGCGTCCTTGAAATAAAAAAGGCCACAAACGCGATAGTCCAGTTCGGCGGCGGGATAAGGAGCGTGGAAAAAGCGGCGAGACTGCTCGAATGCGGAATCGACCGGATAATAATCGGCACAATGGCAGTAGAGGACTATAAGAGCGGGACAGGCAGGCTTGAGGGGATAGCGCAATCATGCGGAAACGGCCGGATTATCGCGGCCATCGACTCACAAAAGGGCGTCGTAGTCTCCAAGGGCTGGACCGTAAAGACCGGCATACCCACTAACGAGCTCATAAAAGGCCTTGAAGACCGCGTCTGGGGATTCCTCTATACAAACGTGGATGTTGAGGGAAGGATGAAGGGAGTCGACATCAAGTCGATACGTAGCGTCGTTGACGCCACAGACAAACCGGTTATAATATCCGGTGGCGTGTCCAGCGCCGCGGACATACGCGCTATTGAATCGGCCGGCGCTTGGGGCGTCGTACTTGGGAAAGCCCTGTATGAGGGGAAGATAGGGCTTAAAGGCTAAGGGTGATTTCCATGCTGTTTGACGCGCACTGCCATCTAAGCTTTCCCGAATTCGACAAAGACCGGGACGAGGTTGTGGAAAGGGCGCTGGCGAATGATGTAAGCATCATCAACTCAAGCGTGAGCGTACAGGAAATCGACAAGGCAAGGAGCGTAAAGGAGCGTTACGGCAATGTGCACTGGACGCTGGGGCTTTCCGCAAGCGAGACCGACAATGAGAAAGTCGACGGGACAATCGATGCGATAAGAAAATACCGCAGCGAAATCTGTGGAATCGGCGAAGTAGGCCTTGACTACTACTGGGTGAAGGACGAGAAGGGCCGTGCCAGAGAGCGTGAAAATTTCCTTAAGTTCATACGACTGTCAAAAGAGACGGGCCTTCCGCTCATCGTGCACTCGCGCGACGCTGAGGAAGACTGCATCAGGATGCTGGAGGAAAACGGCCGGAAAGCGTTAATGCACTGCTTTTCCGGGACCGTGGAGCAGGCCATGCGCGCCGCCTCATTCGGCTGCCTGATTTCAGTGCCGGCAAATGTCACACGCGTAGGAAGCAGGCAGGCTCTTGCCATGGCGTTGCCGTTGGAGTCGCTCGTCCTTGAGACCGACGCGCCATACCTGCCGCCAGTCCATAACACCAGGAATGAGCCGTCGAACGTCGCATGCGGCGCAGGCAAAATAGCCGAGCTTAAGGGCATATCGTTTGAACAAGTATCGCAAAAGACCTCCGAAAACGTCAGAAATTTCTTGTCATTGCACAAGTGACGACTGGTTTATATCTACAACTACCTATTAATTGAAAAATGGAAGAAGTAAAGAAGCCGCGGTCCGCCATGCAAAAGGTAGAGGAGAAGACAAAGCCTTCGACCTACGCACGCGCCGGCGTTGACATCCGACGGGAGAATATAGCCATAAAGAACATTATAAACTGGGCGGAGAAGACATTCAAATTCCGGGAAGGGAAGACAGGCCAGCCGCTCGCTGGCATAGGAACCTTCGCAAACATGGTAGACATCGGCAATAACAAGGCTTTGGTCGTATGCACGGACGGCGTTGGCAGCAAGGTTATTGTCGCGCAGGAGCTTGAAAAGTACGACACGGTCGGCATCGACGTGGTCGCGATGAACGTAAACGACGCATTGTGCGTCGGAGCCGAGCCGATAACAATGGTCGACTACCTCGCGATGGAGGAATCAAACGCGGAAATGGCTGGCGAACTGGCAAAAGGCCTGTATGAAGGCTGCCAGCAGGCCGGCATAGCGCTCGTCGGCGGAGAGACCGCATGCCTGCCGGACATGATAAAGGGCATAAACGGCCGTGGATTCGACCTCGCAGGGACGGCGGTCGGCATCGTGGACAGGGATAAAATCGTGACTGGCGAGCGCATACAGCCGGGAGACAAGGTAATAGGCTTCGAGAGCAACGGCATACACAGCAACGGCCTGACACTTGCGCGCAAGGTGCTACCGGTTACGATGTGGACCAAGCTCCTGGAGCCTACGCGCATATACGTTAAGGAAGTGCTGACGCTGCTCGGGGAGTACGACATAAAAGGTATGGCCCACATAACCGGAAGCGGCATCCTGAACCCGCTGAGGATAACAAAGTACGGCTACCACATGGACAACATGCCGGAGCCGCAGATGATATTCAAGAAGATACAGGAACTGGGGAAAGTCCCGGACGAGGAGATGTACAGGACATTCAACATGGGAATGGGCTTTTGCGTGATAGTCGGCGAGAAGGACGCGCACGCAATCAAGAAGAAATACGGCCAAGCCTTTCGCCTGGACATCGTGGGGACGGTGATACAGCAACACCACGTCAAAATCATCAGGGGCGAGAAGACAGTCCTCATGGAGGAATAACGGGTGCAAAAATGCCATTAAACAAGGTAGACAAGATATGGATGAACGGCAAGCTCGTAGACTGGGACGACGCCAGGATACACGTGCTGACACACGGCCTGCACTACGGCACCGGCGTCTTTGAAGGCATACGCTGCTACAAGACAGACCGCGGACCCGCGGTATTCAGGCTGAGGGAGCACATGGAACGCCTCCACGACTCGGCTGAAATCTATCTCAAGAAGATTCCATACACTGCCGAGGAGCTCTGCGATGCGACGAAAAAACTCATCAAGGCCAACAAGATAGAGGAATGCTACATCAGGCCGATAGCCTACCGCGGCTACGGCGAGATGGGATTGAACCCGTTGAAGTCCCCGGTAGACACGGCCATCGCGTTATGGAGCTGGGGTACATACCTGGGCGAGGAAGGATTGAAGAACGGCATAAGGGCGAAGATATCGTCTTTCGAGAGGATTTCTCCTAACGTAATGCCCCCGCGCGCGAAAGCCACAGGGCAGTACCTCAACAGCATTCTTGCGAAGATGGAAGCCCTTGACTGCGGCTACGACGAGGCGATACTGATGGACGGCAGGGGCATGATATCAGAAGGGCCGGGCGAGAACATATTCATAGCAAAGGATGGCATCTTATACACGCCGCCGCTGCACGCTAGCATACTGCCGGGCATAACAAGAGACTCGATATTGAAGCTCGCCAAAGACATGGAGATGCACGTCCACATAACCGACGTGGACCGGGCGCTGCTCTACACAGCAGACGAAGCATTCTTCACCGGAACTGCGGCCGAGATAACCCCGATACGCGAAGTCGACGGCCACCACATAGGAAAGCCGGGCCCGCTCACCAAGAGGCTTCAGGAGAAGTTCTTCCGGGTCATACGCGGGAAGGAAGGACAGTACGACAACTGGCTGGACTTCGTTTAGCGCCGTGGAATTCTGCGGCAAGGGCGGATAAAAAGAAGCACCGTTCAAAGACAATTCACCCTTCGACGATTGTGCCGACGAACGGCCTGCCGTCCACGGCATTGCGCAGGTTTTCAATATCACCGCCGTTCAGGATTACAGTGCGGACGCGATGTTTCTTTATCGTCTCGACCGCCAAGCGGTCGATGAGGGCGTACTTGCCGGGCGTCTGAGGCAGCTTTGAGACTATTCCAAGAAGCCTTTCGGCCGTCATGCGCCCTATCATCACCGCTTTGGGATTCCGGGACGGGTCCTTGTCAAACACGCCCTTTATGTTTGACGCATTGACCAAAAGGTCCGCCTTCATAGAGACGGCAATTCCCGCCGCAACGGCATCAGTCGAATGCCCGGGCGTCGTCCCGCCGGTAACGACAATCAAGTCGGACTTCAAATCCGAAGGCTTGACAACCCGCCGGTATGCGGCAATCCTGCCGAGAGCGGCCGCAACCAGCATGGCGTTCAGGTGAGTCGCCTCGATGCCGAGCAAATCCCTGGTCTCGTCTGACGCCTGGAAATTCTCGGCTGCTGCTATGTACCTTCGCGCAAGACGGCCGCCGCCCACAACAATCGCGATTCGGTGCCTAAGGCGAAGCTCGCCGATAAGGGCGCAAAACTTCTCGATGAATACATCGTCTATCTCGTCCGGGACGACGAGCGACCCTCCGACCGAAAAAACAATCCTCACTTTGCTCTTAGTTATTAATGCGCGCATGCAATAAAATAACGGTGGTGATGTGACGGCGGAAAAACTCGACCTACTGGTCTTCGGCGACACCGCAGTAGACTACTTCTACGAAGTAGACCGCCTCCCGAAAGTCCATGAGGCGTCAGACGTCCGTTCAGGCCGACGGTTCTACGGCGGGATGGGCGCGAACACTGCCGTCGTTGCGAAATCGCTTGGCTTGAAGGTGGGGCTCGTGAGCGTCATCGGAACCGACGCGGACGACTACCGGGCGTACCTGGAGCACCTTGGCATCAAGCTGTACCTGAAGGGAATCTTCGGGGAGACCACGAAATCGATGTTCTTCAAGACCAACGGCAACGAGATAAGCTTCTTCCAGAAGGGCGTCACAGAAAAGCTCGACGAGCTCGACCTCGAGCGCGAGTTCGGACTCGGCATGTTCAAAAACACCTCGGCCATATACCTCGGCCGGACGTACCTGAAGCTCCAGCGGCAGGCGGTGAAACATTCAGGCGACAGGCTCAAGGTCTACAACCCGGGCTATGGCGTGTTCGGATTCGAAAAAATCCCGAGAGACTTCGAGCTCCTCGTGAAGAGCGTCAACATACTGATACTGAACAAGCACGAGGCCGAGCACCTCGAATCGCTGGGTTATAAGCCGACAAAGGCGCGCGGACCGGCCACTGTGATAATAACAAACGGCAGCAGCGGCTGCTCGATATACACAAAGACAAGCGAGGTCGATGTCGGCGTCTACAAGTCGAAGGTCGTGGACGCGTCGGGCGCTGGAGACGCCTTCAACGCCGGCCTTATAACGGCGCTGCTAAAGGGTCATGAAATCTACGACGCGGTGAGGATTGGCAACGCGACAGCGTCCTTCGTCGTCGAGGAATGGGGATGCCAGACGAACCTTCCCTCATGGGATAAGGTTTTAGAGCGGCACTCCCAGATAATATAGGGAAGGAAAGATGGCAAGCGAATGGCACGCCGCAGAGGCGTTGAACGAAGCACTGGGAAGGACAAACGAACTGCTGTTTAGGAAGATTCGGCCGGGATTCTGGCTCAAGCTTGCATTCGTCGTCTTCCTGATTGGCGGAAGCGGAGGCTTCAACCCGATGACATGGGCCGAACCAGACAAAAATAGCGGCGACACCGACATTATCGCGACACTTTCGCCATACCTCCCGTACATCGTAATAGGACTTGCAGTGCTGCTGGTCATATCGCTCGTATTCTCCTTCATAAGGGCGGTATGCCAGTTCATGCTCATCGAATCCGTCGCCACCGGAGAAGTCGAACTGATCAAGGGCTTCAAGAGGAACATAGACAGCGGATTCAACCTGTTCCTGTTCAACCTCGCATTCGGCCTTTTGACGCTCTTTGCGCTGGCCATTATTGCAGCCCCGGCAATTTTCTTGTTCATGAACGATTCCGCTAACTTCCAAGGCATTAAGCTTATTGCGACGCTGGCGGTGACAATAGCGACGGCCGTATTATTCCTGATTTGCTCAGGCTTTGTCAGCTCGTTCACGAACGACTTCGCGATAGCGTTCGTCTACAGCGAACGCCGGGGCGTCCTTGACGGATGGCGCCGCCTGTGGGCGCTGATTAAGGGCAATGCAAAGCAGTTTATCGTCTATATCGTGGTCAAGGTGGCGGTCGGCATTATCGCAGGGATTGCCAGCATGATAATCGGGCTGGTCATCCTGGTAATCTCTCTGTTGATACTGGCAGCATTCGCGCTCGGAGCCGGGCTAATCGTGGCCGGAATCGCGGTCGCTCTCAATATTGACAAGAGCGCACTGATGATACTGGTGATACCAGCGGTCTTGATTGCAATCGCCTATTTCATAGCGGTCGGATACCTAACTATACTGTTGACATTGCCAATCCCGGTGTTCTTCAGGAACTACAGCCTGCTCTTCCTCCAGCGCATAGAGCCGAGTATCAGGATAATTGGGATAAAGGGTCGGGAAAAAGGCAAGCCTGCTGAAAAAGAGCTTAACGGTGAAAGCAAGTCCGAAAACGTGGAAACGCAGGATAAAAAGGAAAGGCCAAAAGGTAGAAAGAAGAAGGCGGGAGAACTGAGGGTTTACTAAAAAGGGGGTATTTAACCGCCGCCGATTAGTGATTAACAATGGACGCGACCATAATAGGGGGCT
This sequence comes from Candidatus Altarchaeota archaeon, assembly GCA_028712125.1. Taxonomy (GTDB): domain Archaea; phylum Altiarchaeota; class Altiarchaeia; order IMC4; family SCGC-AAA252-I15; genus VGJA01. Next base: position 8,440 of record JAQTQS010000032.1, on the reverse strand, counting down.
CGGGATACAGCGGAAGCGAACTATTGCGCATACTTTCCAGGCACCCGAAGGTCGAGACTCTTAATGTGACATCGCGCCAGCACGAGGGAAAAGACGTCTCTATGCTGCACCAGAACCTCCTGGGCGTATACGACAAGAAATTCCTCTCGCCTGAAGGCAAGACTCTGGACGTCGACGTGGTATTCATGGCAACGCCGCACGGGGAAGCCATGAACATAGCGCCGCGTCTCGTCGACAGCGGAATAAAGGTAATAGACCTTTCAGCCGACTACCGCTTCAGGGACATCGCAACGTACGAAAAAAACTATCAAAAGCATTCAAGCCCGGAACTGAACAAAAAGGCGGTATACGGACTGCCGGAAGCATACAGAAAAGACATAAAAAAGGCGCAGCTCGTCGCAAACCCGGGCTGCTACCCGACTTCTGTAATTCTAGGCATGCTGCCGTTAACCGCGTCGAAAGGAAAGATGGACTTAGAGCGCATCACCGTTGACTCCATGTCAGGGACTTCAGGCGCAGGCATAAAGGCAAGCGAATTCCTGCAGCACAGCGAAGTTGCCGAAAACCTGAAGGCGTATAACGTAGGCAAACACCGCCACCGCCCGGAGATGGAGTCGATACTCTCGGAGCAGTTCAAATCCGACGTCCGCGTTTCATTCACGCCGACGCTCGCGCCAATCGTGCGCGGAATACAGTCGAACATACACGTACACACGGACGGGATCGACAACAACCTGCCGGAACTCTACCGCACGTTCTACGAAAAAGAGCACTTCGTCAGAATCACCGAAACACCGAACGTCAAGAGCGTCAACGGGACGAACTACTGCGACATGGGCGTATGGAAAGACATGGACAACACACACATCATCATAATCTCGGTGATAGACAACCTTGTAAAGGGGGCCGCAGGACAGGCAGTGCAGAACATGAACATCATGATGGGATACGACGAGACGCTCGGCCTTACCGGCATCGCCGGCCATCCCTAGACTGACCTTGCCTCAAGCTCTATAAGCCTTCGCTCGTAATCCTTCAGCATCTCCTTGAATATCTCGTCGCCAATCTCGCCTGACGCGTGCTTTTTCTGGAGGATGCTTATTTCATTGCGGACGAGAGATTGCTCGTCGGTTGGGATGGCGGGATTAACGGGCGCGACTGGAGATTGCGGTTTAACGCCGGGAATGCCATGCTGGGCGGCTGCCGGCGCAGGCAGCGGGGCGTCTAAAGCAACTTTGTGATGTTTTTCCAGATACTCGGCAAGCCCCTTAAAGAGTTCCTTCTCGCCGCTTGCCTCAATCTCCTTACCGGCCTGATTAAACCATGGGATGAGGGAGGACATATGATTGTCAAGCACCATAACGAAGTCATCCATGCGGATAGGACGCCTTGCCATCCCCTTCAAAGACTCGCCCCAAGGTATCTTGGACGCCTCGTCGCAGATGGCGGAGATATCAGCGCTCGAATACCCCTCGGTCAACTCAGCAAGCCGGTCCAAGTCTATGCCCTCGGTGGGTTTGCCCTTCAGGGATGACTTGAATAGCGCCTTCCTTGCCAGCGCGTCAGGCGGCGGTATGTAAATCTTGGTTGTGAAACGCCCGGACCTGCGGATAGCAGGGTCGACGCCCCATGGCATGTTCGTCGCGCCGATGACAAGAACGTTCTCGTTAACGCTGCCTATGCCGTCCATCTCGGTAAGGAACTGGTTGATAAGCATGTGCTCGAAAGAGCTCTGACCGGCCTCCCTCACTCCGCTCAACGCGTCAATCTCGTCAAAGAAGAGTATCGACGGGGAATCCAGACGGGCCTCCTCGAACGCGTCATGAAGCTTCTTCGCCCCGATATTAGGGTCTTCGCCTATGACGTCCTGTATGTTGACCGTATAGAAGTTCACGCCGGCCTCCCCGACAGTGGCCCTGACGATGAACGTCTTCCCGCAGCCGGGCGGGCCGTAGAGGAGTATACCTCCGCCGGCCTTCTGCCCGAACTCCTTTGACAGCTGCGGATTCTTAAGAGGGTAGATGATGCCCTGCTTTATTTCCTCCTTAACATTGTCCATGCCGGATACGCCGGAAAAGTCGATAGCAGCCGATTCAAGAGGGGTTGCGGACATTCCCTCGCCCTTGATGCCGACCATCAGCGGCCTAAGCTCCTTGGGGTGCTCGTACTTTCGCAGCGTGCTCCTCATGACCTTCGGCATGGCGGTTATTGCGAACTCGGACTCTGAATGCCCGCGGGAGGACACCGTGGACTTAAGGTAAGGCAGGTATACGATTCCTTCAATCATGGCGGAACACCCGTAGAAAACGTCAAGCAGGTAGCAAAGCTGCTGCGGCGTGTAGACAAGACGCTCTCGCGGATACTCGTCCTCAACCACGGACACGACCTCAAACTGCGCTGAAAGGTCGAATACCGGCGACGTGAACGGCGGAAGCTTAAACAAAGGCTTGACATACTCCGTCACCTGGTGCGTATAGACTTCTGCAAGGTTTAAGCCGGCAAGCTGGCGCAGCGCTGCAGTCTTCTGCGGGTCAATGCCCACCATGCGAGTTGTGCCGGCCTCGACAAGCTCGCCGAACTCCCCAATCAGGACAGCCGGGAGGTTCTTTATCTTTGCGAGAAGGCCGTTCCTCTCAATCTCCGGCACTTCAGGCTCCTTCTCATGCTTGAAAATCATGTTTTTTATTGAATCGCTGTAGGTTTTCTGGCGCAACAGGCAGGTATCGCCTGTTGTGAGACTTAAGAAAAACTTGTTTGAATAACCCTTGTTTCGCGCCTCACCTACCGCGTAGCAGGCAAGAAGAGGCATGTAACCGCGGTCGACCGTGGACTGGCCGCCTGACTTCCCTTGGGTTCTTTCGATGAAACTGCGCTCAAGCTCCCCGGATATCGCGAAGGCCGACGCTTTAATGCGGTTTATCTTCATTTCACGCACCCGTGTATTTTATCTCGATTTCGATTTCAATCAGCTGCTTCTGGTAGTCTATTATTATCTTCTTGCACTCTTCCTCGGACAGCACGCCCTTTTTGAAAGAATCGCGGGCGAGCGAGAGCGCGTCCTCAATCTTCCTTTTCTTCAATTCAAGCCCCCGGATCTTCTGCATGCGCTCGCTCTGCTGCAATGTGACGAACGCCTCACGCTCGGATTTCACCGCATCGGCAACGACGGACGCCGGAACGAGGGACTGCTTGTAGGCGTTTATGTCGGAAATCAACTCCTTGTAGAACTCCTTCTCGCCGCTCCCCTCTATCTGCTTTTCGGCAAGCAAATACCATGGAGGAAGCGATGACTTTCGCTCCTTCAGCGTCCTCACAAAGTCGGCCATGTTAGCCTGGCGCTCAATGCCGCCGTGAAACGCCTCCTCCCATGGAATCTCAAGCGCGTGGTCGCAGACCGCCTTGATGTCGGCGCTGGAGTAATTCTCGGTCATCGAAGACAGCACGCCGAAGTCAACGTCCGGCGAAACCGGCCGGTCGCGGGTGTGTATCTTGAAAATACCTACGCGGGTCTCATTGTCCGGAGCGGGAAGGTAAATCTGGTCAGTGAAACGGCCGGCACGCCTTAACGCAGGGTCCAGGTCCCAAGGAGCGTTCGTCGAGCCGATGACCATTACGCCCTTCATCGACTTGAAGCCGTCAAGCTCTGTCAGGAACTGGTTTACCAGACGCTTGTCAGCCCCCATGCCCGCCTCGCGCCGGCCTGCAAGCGCGTCAATCTCGTCCAGGAAGATGATTGCAGGCGTATTGTGCGACGCCCTCTCGAAAATCGCGTGCAGCTTCTTCTCGCTCTCGCCCGGCTCGCCGGAAATGATGTCGGTTATCTTGACGTTGAAAAAAGATGCGTCGCACTCGCCGGCAGTCGCCTTGGCGACGTAAGTCTTCCCGCAGCCGGGCGGGCCGTACATCAACACGCCGCCTCCGACCTCCTTTCCGAACTTCTTCGCAAGCTCCGGATTCTTCAGGGGATAGACGACGGTCTTGTTAATCTCCTCCTTAGCCCTAGCAAGGTCGGCGACATCCGAGAACTTTATATCCGGCCGGACTGCTTTCTCCACGCCTCCTGCATGAGTCAGGATAAAGCTTGAAAGTGATTCGTAAAGCTCGGCCTCTCCGCTCTTCTGGATTTCCCGCTCGGCAAGACGGTACCACGCAGTAAGAGTCGACTTGCGCGTGTTCAAAACAGTCAAAAAGTCCGTCATCTCGGCCTTTCGCAGCGGACTGCCCCTAAGCGACTCCTCCCACGGCACCTCAAGCGCGTCATCGCAGACCGCCTTTATGTCGGCGCTGGAATACCCCTCGGTCAATTCCGCCAGCTTCTCGTAATTCACGTCAGGCGACACCGGACGCTTCCTTGTGTGAATCTTGAAAATCTCGGAGCGCGCCGCATGGTCAGGCGGAGGTATGAAAATCTGGTCGGTGAAACGGCCCGCACGCCTTATCGCCGGGTCAATGCCCCATGGAACGTTGGTCGAGCCGATGACAAGGACGTTGCCGCTCAAAGACTCGACGCCGTCCATCTCCATGAGGAACTGGTTGATGACAATGCGCGACTCCCCGCCTTTCGCCTCCTCGCGCCGGCCGCTCAACGCGTCAATCTCGTCGAAGAACAATATGCACGGCGCGTTCTTGGAAGCCCGCGAGAACGCCTCGTGGATGTTCTTGGCAGCAGCCTCCCCTCCGCCGCTCATGATGTCGCTGGTGTTGATGTTGAAGAAGTTAATGCCGCACTCACCAACCGTCGCCCTGACGATGTAGGTCTTACCGCACCCTGGCGGGCCGTAGAAGAGTATGCTCCCGCCGGCCTTCTTTCCGTACACCTTTGAAAGCTTGACCTGCGTCAGGGGGTATACTATCTTCTGTCGTATCTGCTCCTTCACCTCCTCCATGTCAGCGACGCTGGAGAAGTTAATAGTGGAGGCTTCTATGGGCACGCTGCCGGACGCTCCCATCTCGGTCATGAACGATATGGGCTCAAGCTTCTCCTCTGTCTTGAATCCATGCTTTGCCTTCTTGCTGCCCTTCGGGCAGACAGGGTAATGGAGGTCTGTTTTCTCCGTACGCTCTCCCGGAACACGCCGGGAGAACATTATCACCGGCATGTACGTTACCTCCCGCAGCGTCACACTCCCGCCGTACAGGTAGCCCAAGACATCATACAAGCGCTCGTGCGAAAAGCGTATTGGCGCCTTCTTGTAGTCGTCGTCAATGCGGTCGACAACCTCAAGATACGCGTCAATGTTATAGCGGCGGTTCCCGAAATTAGGCAGATGAAAGCGCGGCCGGACGAAATGCTTGTGCATTATGATATCGTCTTCGAGGTAATATCGGAAGAAGTTCGTCAACTGGTCCGAGTCAGGCTCGTATATCTCAATCAAGCCCTCGGATGCGAGGAACTGCACGATGGACTGGTCAAGGTCGTCGTACGGGATGCTGCCGGAATTATAGAGCTGTCCGGCCATCACAATCACCTCGTTCTGGTAGTCGACCATCCTGCGCACCAGGTCGGACTTCTCGAACTCCATGCCGCCGAGAAGAGAGCCGGTCCTCTTTATGTAGTACAGGTCGCCGTAGCTCAAGTCGACATAGAAGTAATTATCATGCTTGTCAAATGAAGTCCTCTTGAAAAAAAGGCCTTTTTCGACCTGCTTGGTAATATTGACGTTGAACTTCCCCATTGGAAGATACTCCCGCGTGATTGAAACACCCTTGTCCTTGGCTGCCCTTGCGAGCAGGCCCGCTTCCATATCGCCGTTTATCGCAAACGAGGATGTGTAAATCTTTGAAACCTTCATTTTCCGGATTAGCTATGGGAGTATATTAAATTATGCCGCATGGATTTTAATACGGGAAGTAATCCATCAAAAACACGACAATACCAAGGTCTAGGCTATTTGGAGTAACGTATCATAGAAGCCATACGCAGCCGGGCAGATTGAGTCATTGATAGGCAAATAAGCCCCCTGTTTTCTTTTTATGTTTTACTTACAATACATTACCGTTGATGCTTTATGCCAGGTGACGACAACATTATAGCGGCTCTTGCATACGTATTCGGCTGGCTCAGCGGCCTACTCGCGTACTTCCTGCGCAAGGAAAGCAAGCTGGTTAGATTCCATGCTTTGCAGTCGATAATACTCAGCCTCGTCGGAGGCTTTTGCGCCGTCGTCTTCATGGTTGCGCTCTGGATTGTAGGCATCATACTTGCGTTTGCCACAAAGGGCTTTGGAATGCTCATAATACCAGCAGGCCTCATACTGCTACTATTGCTAACCATTGCGCTGCTTGTATTCCTTGTATACAAGGCTTACAACGGCGCTATGTACAAGCTGCCGGTAATCGGCAGCATCGCTGAAAAATATGCATAATATGAGGTGAAAAATGACTGAAAAAAACGACGACAACCTGATGGCGGCGCTCTCCTACTTACTGGGGGTCATAACTGGAGTGCTGGTATATGTGATGTATAAGGACAAGAAGAACAAGCTCGTATTGTTCCACGCAGTACAGTCATCGCTGCTCAGCGTGATATGCATGATTGTCATGATACCGGTAGCGACACTGGTTATTCTTGTTGGGATGATACTCCCCGGATTAGGATGCATCTTGGACCTTGTAATCCTTATACCAGTCGCGCTGGTGATACTGGGAGTGGCAGTATTCGCAATGCTCAAGGCATACAAAGGCGAGAAGTACATGCTGCCGGTAATCGGCCAGATGGCGGACAAATACTCGGGTTAACCCAGTCCGCCCATTTTATTTTTTATTATTTTTTAATCTCAACAGACGCTATCTTGCCGCCTCGGTCGCCAAGCGCGCAGACGACGATAGACAATGCCTGGTCTACCGCAAGCTCGCTTTTGCCGGTTATTTCAATGAACAAGTCCGTCGTATCGCGAGTCACCCTAGTCAGCTCCCCGTTGATAATGGGCGGGAACGAAAGCACGCGCTCATTACGGTCTACGATAACGGGATAAAGCCCGGCTCCTTCCAATGTAAACGCGTAATCACGCCCCTTGGGATGACGGCTCAGAATCTGCTGCAGGTTCAACGGAGTCTCCATGTCGAGAGGCACGAACGAGATGCTGTCAGGCTTAACCGCCTTGTATGTGAACGGGCTTTCCACCTTGCCAAGGTCGTGGATGCCTATCGCGACCTTAACCCGGTTACGCCCGTGGGTGAGATGGAGCTTCTCCTGAACGTTCATGATTGAGACAAGAAAGTCTTCGGTTATGCAGACGTTATATACAGCTGCTGCCGCTGCAAACGGGCGGACGGACCGCACGGACGAATCTATATTCAGAATTATATTGGAATCATTGACAGGATAATCCACAAAACCCGAATCCAACCCCATGAAGCCGCGAAGCGCCCTCACAAAGCCTTCGACAGAGAGCATGTCAGGCCTGTTCGGGAAGATTTCCATCTCCAGCGATTCGTCATCGATTGAGACGAGGTCGACGCCGAGCATTGGAATCCGGGCTCGAAGCACGTCAACGCCGGCATTGCCGCCAAGCATCTCCTGCACTTCCCGTGTTTTGAACTGGACAGTAGGCATGATAATAAGATATGCTATTTTGGATAAATTAAGCTACATGAATTCAGTCATGCGCCGCTGGCGCAAAACGGAGGAACGCCTTACATACTCTCTGATAGGATTGACGAGACGCTGCGCTATGTCGCCGAGAGCCTCCTTAAGGCCTGAAAAACGCCTTGGAACGTTTTTCATAGCAGCACGCACGTTCTCCCGCACCTCCCACACGCCGACGGGCATCACATAGCTTTCGTAAATCTCCCTGAACACTACAGCCCGGGCCTGCATGCGCATGGCATGCAACGCTTCGGCTACCGCAAGTCTGCCCGCGTAATAGCCACCACCCTCATTTATTGCATAATCGCTCCTGCCTGAAAACCCCTCATGCTCGCCGACAATGACCGGCGCGTCATAGCTCTGCGTCCAGAGCGTCTTAGGCGCCCAGGCCTCGAACTGCTCATACTCCCAGTTCCCCGGCATCAGGAGAATCTCGAAGTGGTTTTCAAGATAAGTATTGGTATAAACCGAGTACTCTTCTACGCAGGGGAACTCGCGAAGTTCGCCCATCAGCTGCTTGCCGACAATGTCGTCTATCGCCGTGATGCTCCAGCGCGTCGGAACCATCCGTTGCCCCTTGGGCGAACCCAGGACGCCCGAAGAAAGCACGTTGGCAAGGTAATAGACGTCATGACTGCCCTTGTACAGCTCATAGACTGCATCAGACGCGCGCAAACCATCGGAAACGATGCTGTCCACCTTGCGCGGAATCTTGGGATTATCCGCCAGGCGAAAATCCTTCAACACCCCGGACGGGCCCATCGGCTGGCTTATGGGAGAGAATGAAAAGGACATGGACGGCCTGCCCTGGAAATGGGTTTCGACATCAACCGGCCTCACTGAGAGGGCGAT
>JAQTQS010000086.1 GCA_028712125.1 Candidatus Altarchaeota archaeon | reverse complement strand
TGTCATCATCAGGATGTCGGACTTCAAGAGCAACGAGTACGCGAACCTCATCGGCGGCAGGCTTTACGAGCCCAAGGAGGAGAGCCCGATGATAGGCTGGCGGGGGGCGTCAAGGTACTACGACGACAAGTACAGGAGGGCGTTCGCTCTAGAATGCAAGGCGATGCTCAAAGTCCGCGAGGAGATGGGCCTTTCCAACCTTAAGGTCATGATACCCTTCTGCCGGACAGTGGAGGAAGGAAAGCGCTGCGTCGAGGAGATGAAAAAGAACGGCCTCGTGCAGGGCAAGAACGGCCTTGAGGTCTATGTCATGTGCGAGATTCCGAGCAACGTAATTCTTGCGGACCAGTTTTGCAAGGTCTTTGACGGCTTTAGCATCGGCAGCAACGATTTGACGCAATTGACGCTCGGATTGGACCGGGACAGCGCGCTTGTCGCAAGGCTGTTCGACGAGCGCAACGACGCGGTCAAACGGATGGTCGCGCAGGTCATAAAGACCGCCAAAAAATACAAAAGGAAGATAGGCATCTGCGGGCAGGCCCCGAGCGACTTCCCGGAGTTCGCGGAATTCCTGGTGGAATGCGGCATCGACTCCATCTCGCTCAATCCGGACACCGTCATAAAGACGAGGATGCTGGTGGCGAAAAAAGAGCAGCGGATGAGGCAAAAGAGATAAACCAATGCAAACGTAGCTGTAATGGATGCCATAAACGTCATTAAGGAGAGCTTCAGGGCATTTTTGGAAAACCTCGTTGCTTATGTCATCGGCTTTTTAGTCTGCAGCGTGGGCTCCTTGCTTATTGTCACTGCGCCGCCGTTGGAATTTGGGGCGTATTATATGTGTTTGAAGGGAGCCCGCGGCGAAAAAGTCAAGATAACGGACATCTTCAAAGGTTTTTCCTTCTTTAAGGTCTCATGGATGTACTTCCTCTTCATTTTACTCATCGGCCTCGCGCCGGTACTGCTGGTGAGTATTGCCGCCGGCAACGCAATCTTGTCGCCGGGCGTCTTCATTCTCTATGGCGCAGTGTTATGCTGGATTCTGGCGCTGGTGTTCTCTCAAACTTATGCCATCCCTGCCATAATCTCCAAGAACCTTGAAGCAGCCGACGGGGCGAAAGCGAGCATGAGCCTCGTCAAAGAGAACCTGGGGGCAACCATCTTATTGATGATTTGCCTGGTTGCAATCGGAATGGCTCTGTCGCTCATCCCCATTGCAGGCGGATTGATTTCCGGGATTATAACCTCCATAGCCACCAGCAAAATGTATTTAGAGCTGCAGGCCAAACGAAAGTAAAGCTAGAAAATCCATGATTACACGGGCAATGCCGCAGAAAAAGGAGCATCGCGGAATGAGAGAGTAGATTGACAAGGGTGCGTGCACAGATGAATTTCGCAGAAGTCATCAAGGAAAGCCTGGGCATATTCCTGAAAAACATTGCAGCTTACGTAGCCGGCGGGTTTATCGCAATTGCGGGCTCCATCTTCATCATAACGCTGCCGCCGCTATTCTACGGCCTCTACCTCATGGCGGCGAAGGGCGCGCGCGGGGAGAAGGTAGAAGTTACGGACGTCTTTTCCGGCTTCTCGTTTTTCGCAAGATCGTGGGCTTACACTATAATAATAGTCCTTCTGGCATTCATACCTGCGGCCGCTTTAACGCTCGCATTGGCAGTCCCAAGCGTCTCAGTCCTGGGAGTTGTGGGAGTCATACCGCCAATAGCGGCCGTCCTGCTCTACCTTTTAGCACTGATGATAATGACCGTCTACGCCATACCGCTAATGGTAATTAAAAACCTTGGCGCGAAAGAAGGCGTCATGTCAAGCATAAGCCTCGTGAAAAACAACCTGGGCCAGACTGCGCTGCTCATGCTCTGCCTGTTCGCAATCAACATTGCGGTGTCCCTTATACCCGTCATAGGCATGCTGCTGACCCGCCCGTTCACCGCTATAGTCGTCACAAAGGCCGCGATGGAATGCAGGGAAAAAGAGGGCTAGAAACACACAGTGGCGTGCAGACTTTATTTTTTAAACACGCTTCCAAATGTTGTAGCTATGGGAGAATCAAACGCATCGCGCATCTGCAGGGCGGCTATACTACTGCTCTCCATCCAGCTCCTCGCATGCTGCGTTGCGGCCGGGAGCGCCCCGGGTATTGTCACATTGGAATCAGCGTTGATTCTAAAGACGTTCAGGATTGCTCTGGTCCTCATATCCACGATTTTCATAGCGCCGATCATCCTTGAGCTTGCAATCGCTTTGGCTTATATCTCCCTAAGGGGATTGAACATGAAGATGCTCATTTACGTGCTCGTCGGCAACGTAATCTCGTTTCCTGCCGGCTTCCTGACGGTCGTGCTGCTCTCTTACTTCCTGCCAAACCCGATAATCACGCTCCTCTTGTCAGGGCTGCTGGTGGTCCTGCTCGAATCCCTTTTCCTGTATTACCCCTCAAAGAAAAGCATCAGCTTCAGGAACGCCCTGCTGTTAAGCCTTCTCCTGAACGCAGCCGGCCTGCTGGCTGAATGGCTGGCTGTCGCATACGCCTCGTCGCTAATGGCGGGGAGCGTGCTGTGATGACGCAGCCGAAGGATCGCCCGGCCGCGCTTGAAAGCCTAAGCAAGTTCAGTTTCGGCGCGACGTCGGCAATCACAACAAGCCTTGCGTTGATTGTCGGCCTCGACAGCGCGAGCAACCCGAGGATGAGCATCATAGGCGCGCTGCTCGTCCTTGCCGTCGCAGACAACATATCGGATTCCCTCGGCATACACGTATACAGGGAGTCGCAATGCAAGGCCGCTTCGTCAGACACCGGCATACACTCCATAAGCAACTTCCTGACGCGGCTGGCGGTGACTCTGCTGTTCGCACTTATTGTCCTGCTCCTGCCGCTACCCTATGCGATAGCCTCCTCGCTGATACTGGGCCTATTGCTGCTCTCCATCCTCAGCTATCTCATAGCATTATACCAGAAGACAAACCCTTGGATTTCGATATGCCACCACATCGGCGTCGCCATTATCGTTCTCATCGCAAGCCATCTGCTCGGGAAGGCCATAGCCGGCATGTTTGCGGCCTGACGGAATTATCATGCAAAGGGCTTGCGGTTATTAACCGCCATTCATAAGTGATGATTGAAACATGAAACGGCCGATTATCCTCATGCTTTCCGCAATATTGCTCGCGTCAGGCTGCATCAACCCCCAGCCTCCGAGCAGCATGGTACCCGACGACATGGAAATCTACTACACCTACGGCGCCTGCCATGCGGAATGGGGGAGGACGAACATCAGGATACTCTCGGACGGGACCGGGCTCTACGAAAGCGGCCGGGGCCCGATTACTGAAGGGGGGAAGTTCGCCGAGAACGACAACCGAAGGAATTTCAAGCTCGGCGAATCCGAAGCCCTTAAACTGCTGAACGACATCGAGAAGAGCGGGTTCTACTCGCTGAAGGACGGCTACAGCGACTTTTCAATACAGGACGGCGCCTGCAGCTACATCTCGGTCACCAGCAACAACAAGACCAAGAGCGTCTCCATCTCCAACACCAACGCGCCAGAAGCCTTCAGCAAGGCCGCAGGATTGATAGGGGATGCGGCCGGCGGGCCGGAGTAGGTAATATCAATACGGAGATATGCTTGAAGAATGCAGTAGCGCCTGAAAATGATTACCTGTTGTCAAGTTCGGCCTTCGCCTTGTACAGCCTCGACAGGACTTTCTTCGGGTCATTGCCTATCAGGCATTCAACCGCCTTCTTCATCCTCCCGGTCTCGATGTTATAGTCTTCCTCGCTTATGTCGCCCCTCACCGGGATTGTGTCGTTCCTCATGTTCTCCACCATCACAAGCAGCTT
>JAQTQS010000031.1 GCA_028712125.1 Candidatus Altarchaeota archaeon | reverse complement strand
ATATTCCAGATGATCATGGAGATACAGCGTGCACTGACGATACAGGTGCTGGCCATCGGCGGGATATCAGGGCTGGGACTGTTCGGCGGCTACCTGATGGGGGGCGCAATGACAACAATCATTGTGTTGATATTAGTCAAACTGGTGGCAGTCAGCTGGGGAACCGCCCTCTGCCCGCTCGCAACGCTCGTCGCAAGCCCCTTCGTCGCCGTAGGCACGCGGTACATGGCAATCGAAGTCTTCGCGCTCCTCTTCCCGGTCATGATATTCTTATACTTCTTCGACTTCACAAAGAAACTAGGCTCCAAGCTCTTTAGGACCTCCATGATGTGGGTGGCAGTCCCAATAGTCCAGGCCATATTCATAATCATAATGGTAATGGGTGTGAAAGCGGCCGAAAGAGTCCACCTGATGGGCGCATTCGTCGCCCTCGCATGCTTCGTCCTCATAGGCGTCGCCCCGTTCATGATGGAAGGAATGATGGGCTCGATAGGCGGCGCGCTCATCCACTCGGGCTACACGACCTCCAACCCCAGGCTGGTATTCCTCGGCGCCCTCGTCGGAGGACAGGGAGCGTCAGCCGCGACCACGGCCGCATGGTACGGAGCGCTCGGCAAGCAAAACCCCACCGGAGGAGACTACGTAGAACAGGCACGCGCCAGGGAGATGGCCAAAGGAATCGGAAAAGAAAGAGGATCCGGCGTGTCCACAGGCGCCGCATTCCCCCCTCCCAGCAGGGGGATGCGGGTGGAACAGTCCGCAGCCGAAAGAAAAGAACTGGACAGGCAAATCACCGGACTCAAATCAGAAAGAATCAGAGCCCTGAACGACACAACCCTCACCCCGGCGAACCGAACACAAAAGGCAGACCAAATACAAAAAGAGATAACGGCCCTAAGCGAGCAGAGGAAACTAACATCCATCGCACCCATCAGCGACGGCCAGCGGACGCTAATCGGCGAAAAAGCCAAGTCATACGAGGACATGAAGAAATACCTCGACCGCGAGCAGATGTACCGCTACTACAAGGAGCAGGAAGCGGCAAAAAAACAAGGCCTTCCCATAACAGGCCCGGACCTCTCAAACCACAGGGGCGAGATAACAAGAGCATACCTCTCCAACGCCTTCTCGCCCGGCGAACTCCTAAGACCGCTCGGCGCGACACTAGGCGGCCTCATGACCCACATGATAGCAGACACATCGCCATTAGGCAAAAGCCTCTTCGCAATGACAGACATGATGATGCCTGGCATGAAATACGAGACGACCAAGGACGGCACCAAAGTCCCGGTCATGGACCAGGGCACCCGCACATGGAGAGACGTAGGCAGATGGTTCAACACAAACGAACAAGGCAGGAAGATAAGGAACGTGGCAGCCTTCGGCGCAGGAATGTCAGTGCTCGCAGCAGCAGGAATACCAGTACTACTACCGGCAGTCGCGACAGGACTTGCGATAAGGGCGATGAAATCCCTCGCAGGGATGCCAGACGAAAGAGACCAGAAGATTGACGACTTGGACAAGACACCTGGGAAACTCGATGATATGAGAAAGCTGAGACACAGACAGCTGACAGGAAACATGCAAGCGGGGGACCAGGAGAAGATTGATAAAATCGAAAAAGAATTCGGCGGCATGAAACTAGGAGACATACTCGAAAAACACGACACAAGAAAACTCGCAAAAACACGAGAACTCGAGGAAATGCGGGACAACGCGAGAAATAATGGAGGGACGTTAGTGCCAGCGAACCAAGCAGAGCAGGACAAATTCAATGAAATCAAGGACGCATACAGCGAACAACTAATGGAAGGGGAAAGGGCAAAGGGCAGTGCACTAAATGACCAGGAAGCAATGCAGTATATAATAGATAATCCAGTGCATGAGGAACGGCAAAAGCTACAACAACAGAAGATGGATGAGATTGCGAAAAATGGTGAAAACGGGGTTAAAGACTTAATCGCCGTTGGCGGTCCTGAATTCACAGCAACAGACCAAGCACAGAAAACGGCACTGGAGAACACGGCCAATAGAGCACCCGACCAAGAACGAGAGCTAGATGAACTGAAGAGGAGAGAAAGTAATTGGAAAAAGAGGAATGAACTCGCACCGATATTTGAAGTAAACAATAACAATGAGAACATCGCAAAAAGGATAATTTCTGAACGCCCGCAACTTGAACGTAGACTAGAGGACTTCCGTGCGGACAGGGAAGCCAAGTTGAAGAATGTAGAGAATATAATAGACCCGAACAGCGAGGAACATAGGCATCTTGAAGGCCTGAGAAGTAGGAATGCTCCGAACCTTGAGAGGGATGAGGCGCTAGCCAGCTATCTGAATCCGCACAAGAGGGATGATCTTCGCCAAGACATGGTAAGGTACGATGAGATGCGCCATGACCCGGCTGTGAGGGGAACCCAGGCATTCAGGGATTATGTAAATTCGCTAAACCAGAAATACGATGAAGACTTCAGACACCTCGGCATCGGCACGGCCGGCCCGCTGGACAGGCGGCTTGAAGGCCTGAACAACCATGTCAACAGCCAGCTCGGCATCAACCAGGCAGACGACGAACGGGCCTACGCCCGCTACAGCACCTTATTCCAGAAGGACACGAAAAAGATGAAAGAATCCGAAAGAAAGGAGTTCAACGACCTGACGGCCTACACGACCAAGGACGGAAGCTACACTCGCACGAACCTCCAGGAGAGCCTGCGATTCCAGAGGAATGAACGGGAGGAAAGTGAGAATGCTGGAAAAACACTGGACGACGCAGATAATAGACGTTTCAGACTAAAAAACGTAATATCAGACATAGATGATATATTAAGATAAAAGGGTACAATGCTAAAAAGCAACGAGGTTCTTCTTTAATCGGTTCGTTATCATCCGCCTAATACGACTCACGCGCCCCTCGCTGTTCAGGCTCGATTCTTTCTCTGCCTTTGCCATGGCGCGATGATACATTTCCTTGTACAACGACATGCTCGTCCGTATGTTCGCCTGCGGTGCCTTCCACTATTATCCTCCCGCCTGTCATTTCCGAGCCTGCGCCGTATCCTGCGTGGCCGTTTATTATTATAGTGCCGCTTTCCATCTTGCAGCCGATGAAATCCGAGCGAGTGTCCCCGGTCAGGGTAAGGTTCTTTCCATTGAGGTGCGTGCCGAGGTAATCCAGCCGGTAAAAGGGATGCTTGTTTCGGGGGTACGGGCTTATGAATAATTCCACATCCTGGTCAGGCGAGTTGTTCACGAGGGCCGTTATGAAGGCGCCGTTCGGGCGGGGGGTGTAGGGCTTGCGGGGTATGAAGCCTATGATGTCTTTCACGGTTGCGGTTATGAGAGCGACAGCGCCGTGGGGGCGGTCAGCATAGGGTTCGGGGGGTGTGAATCCCAGTATTCTATGGTGTTTTCGCATGTCATGGTTTAGGAAGGCTTGTATCGTCGCCTGGTTGGGGTGTATTCCCGCAAGCTCCAGGCGCATGTCAGCCCAAAGTGATTCCTCATGCCCCTGAAAGCGCTCCCTTAAAGATTTTTTTTCAATCCTCTTCCAGGCTTTTATTATTTTTTCCAGTTGGGTCTGGTTGGCTCCCTGCGCCATTGACAGGGCTGTTGGATGCCGGCCGGCTGGAAAAATGCGTTCAGGCTCATCGGATTCAGCAGCTTCTCTAGTTTCTACTCCTTTAGGTTCGACCGCGGGCTCTCCAAGCCTGCCGGTTATGGTCACGCGCTTTGACGGCATGGCACCAAGAGTTGGAACCGGGCCGCAGTCATTTGTCCGTCTTTCATACGGCTCTAGGTTGAGCGCGATTTCCACGGAAGTGCTGTTGTTCACGAGTGTGGTCAGCATGGTGCTTAAGCGGGAGTATTTCAGGCCGAGATAGCCGCGGTATCCCGCTGAGTGGTCTATGAAAGCTTGTATTGTCTCCGGGTTTGTGCGGACGCTTTGGAGCTTTTTCTGCGCGTCTTTTCTTTCGGTGGGCGTGCCGTTGATTACCTGCGCCCATATCTTCTCTATCTGTTTAGACTGCTTTTTGTCAACCGCCCTGGTCTGCGGCCTGGCTTCTGCCGGTCTAAGTTGGATTTCTTCAAGCCGGTTGGTGGTATCGGCTTGTAACCGGCGTCTTAATTCGCCGGGGTCCGGCCCCCGGGGTTTGTGCAGGTCGCCCGCGGTCATGTTAGGTTATGGGGTGTTTTTGTTATAAAGCCAATGCGCCGGATTTGATGGCGTTTTCGGTGGCGTCGTTCTGATGCCATTGCAGGGTGTTGGCGAGGTCGGGGATTACAGCGTTTCTGCATCGCGTGTTGAAGGGCCTTCAACCTCGACACGCTCGTCAGTGCCCATGCCGGCTATGCCTTTCACGAGTATTCTGCCGCCGGTCATGCCAGCGCCGGTCCCGTGTCCGGCGTTGCCATTGACTATTATTTCGCCGCTTTCCATCTTGAAGCCTATGTGATCCTGGCTTGTTTCACCGTTTAGAACCAGTCTTCTGTCCTTAAGGCGCGTTCCGAGATATGGGACTTCGTAGTGTATGTCTTTTACGCGTGGATATTTTTTTATGACAAGCTGTATTTCAGGGTCGGGGGAGTTGTTAACGAGCGCGGATATGAAAACCCCGTTCGGACCGTAGCTAAAGGGGTCCCGGGGTATGACCCCAAGTATTTTGGTGTGGTATTTCCTCATATTGCCGTCGAGGAAGGATTGTATTGTCGGCTGGTCAGGGTGGATGCCTTTAAGCTGGTCGTTAACCAGTCTCCAGACGGAGTCGTCTTCATATCTCACGCGCTTGCCTATCAACTGCCTTAATGTCCTGCCCCACGCTTTGTTGATGTCTGCCAGCGTCCCGGATATTGCCTCTCCGCCGTGATGTTCATGCCCGCTTCCGGGTGACGGCCTTGGTTTCTTGGATCCTCTGCCTTCGCCGAGGAGACGCAGAACATTTTGGGCATTCTCATTTTCAGGGTTTATCCTGAGCGCCTCTCTTGCCGCCGACCCCGCCTCCTCCTTCCGGCCTAGATTGTAGAGGCATGCTCCCGAGCTGGCTATTATGGCGTCGTCTCCTGGCTTAAGCTCGACCGCCCTTTGCAGATACTGGGATGCCTGAGCGTAGTCCTTAGCCTTGGCGAGGCCGACTGCCTTCTCGTGGTACTGGTCGGCCAGATTCGCCTTGATTGTCGTTATGCCTTCTTCGCCGGCCGGCCATCGCCCGCTTGCGGCCTCCTCAAGGGCCTTATTATAGAAGTGTATTGCCCCGTCCGTATTACCGGCGTCGTTGAGAATTGAGGCCTTGAGGTTCAGGGCGTCGGCGTTGTTCTGGTCGAGCTCTAGCGCGCGCTCCAGATCCTTATTGACTGCGGCAGCCGGGCGGCCGAGGGAGTATTTCGCTTCGGCCTCGCCTGAGAATGCCCGGGAGGTTTCGCTGAGGCCGGCGGATTTTTGGAATAATTCCAGTGCGCCTGCGTAGTCTCCCCTTTTTATCAGCGCCTCGCCCTGCGAGTTCAGCAGGGCTGCTTGGACCTCAGGGCCCGACGTCCGGGCGCGATCTTCCTGCGGGCCGGCCGTCTGCCCGAGCCTGGCGCGCATGTCTTCCAGATTGCCTTTTATTACTTTGTTATCAGGCTCTAGTTCTGCCGCCCTCTGGTAAAATCCAAACGCCTTTTCCAAGTCCCCTGCGCCGGCATGCATGACTCCCATGAGGTTCAACGCATGGGGATTTTTGGGATTCAGTTCGAGCGCTTTTTCAGCCGAGCCGGCCGCTTCACCGACCCTGCCGAGTTGGTGGAGAGCATTCGCCCGGTTCGCCCAGATGACGTCGTTTTCCGGGTCGCTCGCAATCCCGCCGTTGAAGAAGAAGAGTGCTTGCCCGGGCTTTCCCTCGTTTAGAAGTTTAACGCCCTTGAGGTTTACTTTATCCGCTCTTTCACCAGGGGGCATTTCCTTAAGGAGTTTTAGCGATTCTTTTTTCAGCCTCGTTTCTGCGTCGGCCTGGAACTGGCGTGTTATTTGCTCGATGCTCGGTCTTTGGGGCTTGTACAGGTCGCCGGCTTCCATGGTAGGTTATGGGCGGTTTTGGCTTAAAAACATAGGGATTATCCGCAGTATAATTACGTGTTTTTCTGGCCTTGATGCGAACTTGTTTTTATCTTGCCATTATCGGCGCGGATGGAGCGGTTTAAAGCTTTATCAATGGCCGTTTCTTAATGAATAAATAGTATATTATGGTAGTTGCGAGGGCGAATGTAGGCTTTGTGGTCGAGGATGGACTTTAAATCTGTTTGGAGGAGGTGGAGGCGGCTGCTCCTTGTGCCCTTGCTCCTTCTATCCGCCGGAACTCCCGCATCTGCGATTATTGGCCTGACTATCATTGCCGCCGTTGTTCTGTACTTGGTTTCGTTGCTGGTCCGGACTGCTTTTATTTCGAAGTATGTGCTTATGCTGCTGATTACGATTAATCCGTGCATCATAGACCCATGCCCGTCCTACAGGATAGGCAGCTGGATTATCCCGGCCGGGATGATTAAGGCAGACCCGGTGGTGCAGGAGATTAATGCCGACCTGCTGGCCATGTTTCATTCCTTTTAAGTGATTGGCATATTGTTTTTTGCGGTTTATGTGCTGTTTTTGTCGGCTTCTCCCAGCGGTAGGGCGAAGGGGAAGAACATGCTGATTTCACTGCTCGTGGGGATGGTTATCGTATCACAGTCTACGGTTTTGCTCCAGCTGGTTTTGGACATATCACAGAGCCTGACCGATTCCATAATGGAGAGGGCGAACCTTGAGCTGGAGAATCTTGCCGTGTTCTCGATGGCGAGGGCTGAGATGTGCCTGATGGACTTGGTCTTCGTATCGCTTGGGCTTGTGGCCATCATGATTGCCGGCATGAGGTATTTCCTGATACTCCTGCTCGCTGCCTTTTTCCCCCTGACGCTCTTCCTCTACTTCTTCCCGTACACGAAGAGCTATGGCATCATCCTTTTGCGTTTCACCATAACCCTTGTTTTCATACAGGTGATACAGGCCCTGCTCTATTCCATCACGATAATATCGGTGGTGGACAATGCAGGCCTTTCCGGTTTTATCACCGCCATCGGGGGTTTGACGGGCGTCGTCTATTCGCCGCTTTTGGGGATGAAGCTCATGGAATGGCTCGGAGCAGTGACCCACTTTTACAGCACGAGAGGCGGCGGAGCTGCCACACGTTTCGCAGCGATGCTCATGCGCGGGCAGGGCCTTGGCTCGGCCTTCCAGACTGCGGGCGCCCAGTACATGATTTCCCACAACATGGGGCCTTACATGCGCGGGCAGGCTGGCGCACCCATGACCGCTTTCCTCGCGCCGCCGGGCGCCCATATGACCGAAGGGCCTGCCGCGGGCTATGGCATCAGGTCGGCAAGGTCGTTCCGTGGCATGGATGAAGGCCATCAGGGCATGGGAGCATCGGTTCCTGCCATGGCATTGGGCGGAGCGAGAGGCGGTAGGGCGACAGTCGGCGAGAGGGGAGTGTACGGCGGCGATGAGGACCTTTATGTAGCCCCCGGCGCAGTAAAGAAAGCTAAGAGTTCTATAGGAGGTTTAGCAGGGCCGGAAACCGGGGAAGCGGGCGCATCAACCGCCATAGCGGGCGGAGGCGCGGCAGCAGGGCCGGGCGGCGGAGCGTCAATGCGGGCTGCTGGGAAGCCCGGCGGGGCTGCTGCCGGTGGCGCTGCCCCAAGTGCTGCCGCAGGAGGAGGAACGGGAGGCGGAACCGGAGGCTCAGGCCCGGCATCACGGATGATGCGCGGCCCGGCCGGCGGGGGCGGAGCGCCAGGCGGGGATTCCGGCGGAGCGCAGGCTTCGACAGCCGGCGGGATACATGCACCCGGGGGAGGCATAGGCCCTGCCATGCGTGGAGGAGTGCCGGGAGGCGCGGCCAGCAGGCCGGTCGCCGGCGCGCTGGCGGCCAACAGGATTTTCGGCGCTGAAAGCAAGAACCTTGAGAAGGAAGGCGCCATCATCGCCGAAATGGACAAGGAGATGATGGCTAGGGGGACTCCTGCGGGACATCCGGACCGCAAGGCGCTCGACGGCATGAAGGCGCAGCAGAACAAATCGCTTGCCGACCTGCAGAAGAAGAAATTCGCCTTATTAGAGCAGCTCAAGAAGGCAGGAATCGCGGAAGCGGCCGATTCATTGATGGCCAAGCCAAGGCCGAATGACGCGGACTATAACCGGTTCCTGACGACGGCAGCTGAGAAGGGGGTCAAGATTCCAGAAGGTGCGACCCCGAAGGAAAGGACTGAAAAACTGTTTACCGAGTTTTCAAAGGTGCCGGTTACTGGCGGAGGCGCGACTGTTAAAGAACCGGGCCATCCTGCAGGCGAACCCTTGGGTTCGGCTACGAAAACTTTGGTCGGCGGCGCTGCCATATCAGCGCCGGCTTCTGGCGAATCGGTCACTGTAAAACAGGTGAGGATAGTCCCGCACGCGGCGACGGAAAAAGGCAGGCCTGCCGGAACCGGAAGGGCTAGTCCAACGTCATTGCCAGGTCCGGGTAGTGCGCCGGAACAGGGAAGGGCCACTCCGCCGCCGCTGCCGGGCTCAGGCCAAACGCCCGAACCGGATGTTGTGCTGTATCCCGCAAACTACACCGAGTACTATGATATTTTTCGGAAGGAGCGCCCGAACTGGGCGGGTTACACTGACCAGCAGGTCGAGGGCGCCTTGCAGGAGGAACGCAGGGAAACTATACGCAGCGGCCTGGCAGAGAAGCACAGGATGCTAAGGGGTTTGAACAGCAAAGACCCGGAAGTCAACCTTAAGTCAAGGGAATGGCTTTCAGAGCAGCTTAGGGGAGCAGGCTACAACATACCAGCTGAACACTTGGAGGGTGCTGGATACAGCATAAGAAACACGCCGGATGAGAAGGCTTACATCAGGGAAACTGCGCCTCCCGAGAGGAACAAAGGAATTGTCGTGATACCAGACGAAGCATGGAATGGCGAGCCGAAAGTAAACGGTGCCAAGATAGGGGTGCATGATTTGCTTGGGCTTAAGGACGCGGGAGGCGCGGCGCTTTGGGGCTGGCAGTTCCAGCCGGACAGCACCCTTAACAAAACAGACGGGATAGCATTCTCAGCAGCGAGCCAAGCAGCTTCATTGCATGAGGAGCTTCACCTGATAGACAGGACCATAGGGATGAGAAGCGGGACCGACAACATACTAAGCGAGATACATTCCTTCAGAGGCGACATTTACGCCGGGAAATGGGACCCGGCCGTTGTCAGGAACTCGCTTAGAACGTATTATGTGGACTATTATGCGCCGGACGCCACTCCCGCCCAGAAGATGGCATACGCAGACGAGGCCGGAAAGGCCTTTGACACGGTCATGAGGATGGACAAGGTGCTTGGCAAGGCAGCCACCTCCCACATACTCCAGCACTCGGCAACGCTTGATGAGTTCAACAGGAACTACAGCAGCCTCACAGAGGAAGGCATGAAGTTTATGGCAGGAAAACTGCCAACCGGTGAAATCAAAGGCGAGACGTTCAGAACACGGCCATTGGGTATTGAAGAAGGCAGAATGCCTCCGGAACTGCAAGGCACTGCAAAGCCCGGAAAGCCGTCAGTGATAAGAAGGGCAGCTCCGACGGTGGGCGCCGCCGCCGGGATGACTGCGTTAAGGGCATTCACACACGACCAGCTGGACGAGAGGACATGGCATGAAACATTCCCCAACATACCGTTCACGACGGTAAACGTGGGAAGGGTGCTCGGCCTGCCCGAGGGCGCACTAGCCTACCAGACCAGGGACATCGGACAGGTCCTGACATTCGCCCACGAGACTGCGAAAACAAGCGTAGACCTCGGGGCATTCGCCGCCGCGGACTACGCTGTCACCAAGGGAGGCTCAAAAGTCATGACGGCCGCAGGCGCCGGAAAGGCGGGTTCATGGCTTGCCAAGCACGGCGCAGGCAAGGTAGCGGGTCCCGCCTTCGCGGCATTGTCGGGCTGGACCGCGTTCTCTGACATAGACTTCACGACAGCAAGCGAGTGGGACGTCAACAAGAGAGCGGGAGGCGCGATAATCGAGGGAGCGCTCGCAGGCGCCCCCTTCGGAGGGCCGATAGGAGCGGTGGCAGGCGCGACGGTCGCGACCGGCTCGGTCATGGGTAGGGCGCTCTGGGAGGTAAGGACTGTCAGGCTCGAGGGAGAGGAAGGAGCCAGGATGATAGGCGTCCAGCGGACGATAGACGACGCCTCGAAAGGATGGGTCAAGCACGACAGCCTGCCCGACAATGCAGTGACCAAGGACGTGACTAAACTCATGAACCAAGTCGGGACTTCGCAATTAAACGCATCCATGCGCGAAACCGGCCTGCTAAAGGGAGATGCGCCCTTAAGCCGCAAGGAAGTTGAAAAGCTCGACGGCCTCCTCGCTGAAAGAGAGGCACTTAAGGCAAGGAAAGAGAGGCTGGAAATAGAGCTTGACAAGAACAAGGACAGGATAGCCGCAAGACTGCAAGCAGCGAGCGGCGAGAGCATTGGCTCAAAAGTCAGGGGATTAGTAGGAAGGCCCCTGCAGTGGGGTGTTGACAGGGAACTTTCCAACAACCAGTCCGACATAGAAAAACTGCTAAACCTTAAGACAAGCCCATGGTACAGCCGCAAACCATCACTGCCGTCTGAAAGCATCGAAAGGATTAGTGAAGCCAACGGCCAGAGGAAGCTCGTGGAGCAGCAGCTTGAGACTTACTACAAGAGGGGAGTGCTGCGGGAAGCCCAGGGCAAGAACGTGCCAGGAGAAGTATGGAAGAGGGACGAGCTTGCCGAATACAACGCCGAGTTCGTTCGGAGGAGAGGGGAGTTCAGGAATGGAGGGGCTGCAGCCGAGGAATCGTTCATAAAAAGCAGGCTGCCGCTAGTTGACGAACTGCTTGAAAACGACCCGAAAGGAATCAATAAAAGCAATCTGAAGACAAGGGCGCCGGACGTATACAACTCCAAGTACATACAGGACAGGATAGGTGAAGTTGATGCCGTAAACAAGGGCAGAGAGGAGTTAAACCAGCATATGCAGCAGGTTCTCCGGGGCTCCAGCCCTGAAGACCAAGAGAGATGGAAGAAGCATATGGACGGTGAGAAGCCGCTGACCCCCCAAGAGTGGATGGGCCTGCTGGATAGAATCCAGAAACCATCTGGTGAGCCAACGCCCCCCGACATTAAAACAAAACAATACACACTACCCGAGCAAAAACCAAAGACGATGGGAGCAGCCTTCGGCGAGAGCGCTGAAGGCGCCGTTAATAAAGACGTCTACTTAGGCAGGGACTTGGAAGCGCCCGAGAATGAAACGCTGCGCGACCTTAGAGACAGGCTTGCGAATATGAGCGGCGGGCCTGCGGGCGATATGGCCAGGTCTGTTCTCGGGGTTTCGAATGATGCGAGCAGGGACGAGATAAAGAGAGCCCACCGCCGCCTGGTATCGGTCGTGCACCCAGACAAGGCGGCTGAAGGCCAGCGCGAGGCGTCGGAAATACCGTTCAAGGCCGTTCAGGACGCTTATGACTATCTGAACGGGGACGTGAAGGAGAGCGATTTCCGCAGGAACCTGACGAGGGCGAAGGATTCAGTATCTGTAACGTCAGAGGGCGAAGGCGAGCCGGTCATGACTGGGAGAAGGCAAATCACAGGAGAATCCGCAGCCAAAGAGATGCCAACGGCAGGAACGCGCGCAATTGAAGGAGAAGCAGGGAAGAAGAAGCCCCTGCAGATAACCGGAAGCGCTAACGAACCGGTAGTACCATCGGCCGGAGCGTTCGCAGTCGAAGCAGCCGTGAGACAGGAGCGGGAAGCCGAGGAAAAAACATCCGCCAAGAGCATGCCAGGACACATGGGGGAAAGGAGAAAAACAGAGGAAGGCCAAATCCGCGGGGAAGCAAACACCCACACGCTGGTGGAAGTCAAAGGAATCTACGACGACCTCAGGCAGAAGCTGCGCGGCCTAAAGGAAGCAGGCTACGACGTGGAAGAGGCCGAACAACTGATGGTATTCGTATCGAAACTGATAAACAGCAAGGAATACGACGAAGCCTACCGGAAGATCGAGGATGTTATGTCAAAATCAGGCTTGAAGTAATGCCGCATCAGACAATCTTGTCCAGCACCACGCCGCCGACAATAATCGGCCGTATCTTCTCGGCGATTGCTATCGCATCCGACAGCTTGCCCTCGGTCTTGGAGTAGATTGTGAACAGCGTGTCGCCCTTCTTCACCAGGTCGCCCACGTCGGCATGCAAATAGACGCCCGCCTCCTTGTCCTTCGGCGCGCCCGCCGCGCGCGCAACCTTCGAAATCAGCTTGTTGTCGATGAACTTCACATGGCCCTTCAAATCGGACTGGATTCCATAAGTCTTGTCCCCCACGGCTATGTCCGCAGCCCGCACCTTGGGATTGCCGCCCTGCGCTTCGATGATTTCCATCATCTTCTCCCGGGCCTTACCGGACGAGAGTATGCTTTCAGCAAGACGGCGGCCTTCGCCGGGATGGGACTTGCCTGAAAGCTCGAACAGGCAGCCGGCCAGGTCAAGCGACTTGTTGACCAGGTCGATTGGGCCTTTCCCTTCGAGAGCGAGCAGGACGTCGCGCGACTCCAATGCCGGCCCGATGCCGCGCCCTATGGGAGAGCTGCCGTCGGTAATCAGGCATTCGGTGGCGATGCCAAGCCTTTTGCCAAGCTCGATGAACTTTCGCGCAAGCTCGTTCGCGTTCGACATCTCGGCAATCTTCGCGCTCTTGCCCACGGGGATGTCGATGACCAGGTAGTCGGCGTCGACCGACTTCTTCTTGGCCATAACCGACGCGAGAACCTGCCCCTCCGGGTCCAGCGACAGGGGGTACTCCGCGCCGATGATTTTATCATCAGCCGGCGCAAGGTTGACCGACCCGCCCCACACGATACAGCACTTGACCCGGGATATCAGCTCCTTAAGCTCGCTTGTGGTAAAATCAACGCCCGCAAGAACCTCCATGGTGTCGGCCGTCCCGGCCGGCGAAGTTATCGCGCGCGAACTCGTCTTCGGGCAAGTCAGGCCGGCAGCCCCCATGATGGGCACGACAATCATGGTAGTCCTGTTGCCGGCAACCCCGCCGATGCAATGCTTGTCCACAGTCTCCGGACCGAAGTCTATCGGCTCGCCTGTCTCGACCATGGCGTTGGTCATCGCGACCACCTCGTCCATATCATAGCCGTTGACGTATATGCCGGAAACGAAAGAGGATAGTTCAATGTCGCTGAGATTGTTGTCCACGATGTCCTGGACGATAGAGCGAATCTCATCAGAGCCCAGCTTTTGGCCGTCCAGCTTCTTCTTTATGAACTCGACCGACTTTGGCCGTCCGGCAGGCTTTATCGAGACCGTCTCGCCCCCGTTCACTCCGAGGGACTGGCTGACATCCTCGAACAGCGCAATCTCGCCGGCATTGACAAAGGACGTTGTAGCGTCGACGATGGCGGTAACGCTCTTTTCAGCCGTGGAGATGAACACGCGGTCGCCGATATGGCAGCCGATTTCCTTGATGTCGTCCTCGTTCAGGACCACAATGGGCTTCCCGGTCTCGATAGCGTACAAAACAACCTTTGCCTGAATCACAAGATAGATATGAGAGTGCGGTTAAAAAAAGGGGATAATCAGACGACAGAGTCGTTTATGCACGCCTTAATGGGGGGAAAGATTTTTATTCCCATTTGTACAATGATTAGGCATGGCACTCAACCAATACGGCAAACAGGCCCCCACAAAACCCGTGTCAAATACGCAACCCGCCAAGCCGGCAAGCACTGCAAGCTCATCTTCCTACTTATCCCGACTTGCAGGACAGGTCGGCGCCGGAAGCTCGTCAGGAGCTGGGAAGGCAGGTTCAGGAGCCGGCGGCAATTCCCAGATATGGAGCGGCAGCCCATCCAGCAACAACATGCGCTCGAGCATCGAAAGACGGCTTCAGTGGGTGGAGACCGCATTCAAGCAGAAGGGCGGAGAAGGCCAGCTGGGGGGAGACCCGAGGATGGTAGTCTCGTCCATACGCAACCGAATCAACGCGCTATTGACATGGGACCTGTCCCCCAAGGTCAGGTCGGAACTGGAGTTAATCGACAAGGAACTGGACAAACTGCAATAGAGGCATCTTCTCAATCGAAATAAGATTCCCGCATCTCCCTGAAAGCAAGATCCGGCTGCATCTCCCTCACAACCTTGTCAATTATGCCGCCGGCCTTCAGCCGCCTTGTCAGATAATCAGCAATCCGGAGCGGATAGACCTGAGGGTGTATGATGTCGTCCTCGGCCATCCAGATTCCGGCAAGGGCTGACAAATCGCGCTCGAAACCGGGGTAGGAGAACTCCCACCTTGTGGTGACAGGCGGGCAGACATCGCCCAGATACCTGACCTTCTTGCCCGGAAGCTTCACATAACACACGTTAAAACGCCCGCGCTCGACCACGTACTCATTGGCGTCCAGCACAAGATGGAACAGCATGAGGTTGCTCATGTTCAACCCCATCCTGCGCGCAATGTCGGACGCATGCGAATCCTCGGCCATCGAGACCACCCTGCCAAGCGAGAGAAGCCTCTCCTCGGCCGCAATCGCCGACCTTGATGCCTTAAGGTCCGGCTTGAACGAGATGTTCTCGCTGTTCGTCGAAAGGCTCCCGTCGACCAGCGCGATATCAACCGGAACGCCCTCCCTCGCCAGCCTGCCCGCGTTCTCCGCAAGGTCGTTGTACTCCCTTGCGATGCGGATGCACCCCATCTGCTGCTCCAGCATCCAGTAAGGGTCGAAAGAGCCGACATCGGCGCTGGAGTCATAGAGCACGCTCCCATAGGGAATAGCCCCGTGGCCGACCAGCGGGTCCTCGTTGCCATGCCCGTTGAACAATGCATAAAGACATACGCAATGGATGCTCCACAGGGCGCTGTAACGCAGGTTATGGGAAGCCGTCGACGAGTCGGCCGCAAGCAGGCTAATGCTGGGGGGAGTGCCGGGCGAGACAGGTTTTATCCCGAAATCCTTGTTGACAATGCCGCGGAACGCATCCCGGTCGAAATCCCCCACTTCCAGCTGGGATACGAGGTCTGCCACACGGCGCTCGATATCATCGGCAGGCGGACGGTACTCCATCCCGAGGCTTTTCATTAATTATCAATTAAGCCCACGTTATATATATGGCCTATGAAAGGCTCGCCTGGGAGGTATTGAGGCTTGCGAGAGAGATTCCAAGAGGCAGAGTATCAACCTACGGCGCGCTGGCCGAAGCACTCGGAAACAAGAATCTTGCGCGGTTCGTCGGAAGGGCGCTCGGCATGAACGAAAATCCAGCCAAGACGCCATGCCATCGCGTCGTACGCGCCGACGGCCGGCTCGGAGGCTACCGGTGGGGAATCCGGAAGAAAGCCGCCCTGCTGAGGACTGAGGGAGTTGATGTCAGGGGTATGAAAGTCGAGGACATGAACCGCCGCTTGTTCGGAAAATTCAGACGACTGTGAGCTCGCACAGCTCGCGGCGGAGCAGGTGAATCTCCCTGTCGCCAAGTGTCTTGTAGTCCAGCGGCACCAGAATCCTAGCCTTGCGCTGCGATACGGTGTCGTTCAATGACTGGATGAACTTAAGGACCTCGGAAAAAGTATTCTGCGTTATCAGGTATTCAACACCGTCAATGACGACAACGCTGTCGTCGCTCTTGTTTATGAACTCCCGGATTGCATGGCTCAAACCCGCAAGGTCGTTCGGATTGACAGGCTGTACGTTAGGCAGGGCCGACACATCCTTGGAGTTGGTCAGCCACATGACAGGCAGGCTGTCAACCTCCCAGTTCTTCCGAACCTGGCCCGGGAACTCGCGGGTGACGATAAGGCCGTATATGCCGTGCGATATGAGGTCTGTGAAGACGTGCATTGTGTTGGAGGACGAACGGTCCCTGACGGAATAGGAACTATTGAACTCAACCGACGTCTTTTCAGGGATGAGGTAGCTTTGCGATGGGTTTATCGAGTACTTCAGCTTTTCATTGATCGCCTCGCCCTGCTTGATGCCGACCGGGGCTAGCGCGTATACGAAACCGCTCTTCAGGGGAGCGTACAACAGGTAAACGCCGACAGTCATTGAGAACACTATTATCGTCCTGCTGAGGACCTCC
>JAQTQS010000085.1 GCA_028712125.1 Candidatus Altarchaeota archaeon | reverse complement strand
GGCACCAACTACAACCTCCCGAAGAGCATGGGATTAAAATGCCCGACAGAATTCCTATATGGCGCGCAGTACGACATGGACGTGGAGTGCGACCGCGACATGGTCGAACTGCACTTCGTAGTGCCTTACTTTTTCGCTTGGGTCATCCCGCTTGAGGACAGGGCGAGGGTTGGGCTTTGCGCGAAGACAAACCCTACACCCCATCTGGACTCCTTTGTGCGTAGGCTTGCAGGCGAAAAACGGCTGAAAAGCCGCCGTATCATGGACCGCTCGTTTGGAATCATCCCGGTCTACAATCCCCTCCTCAAGACCCAGCTTGGCAGCGTCAGGCTTGTCGGCGACGCAGCCGGCCAGGTGAAGGCAACGACTGGCGGCGGCGTTGTAATGGGCGGCATCGCCGCGCGTAATGCATGGGCCGGCGACTATGAAAAAAGGTGGAGGCGCGATATAGGAAGCGAGCTTGAATTGCACCTGCGGCTCTACCGTTTAATACAC
The DNA here is from genome assembly GCA_028712125.1 of Candidatus Altarchaeota archaeon. Classification (GTDB taxonomy): domain Archaea; phylum Altiarchaeota; class Altiarchaeia; order IMC4; family SCGC-AAA252-I15; genus VGJA01. The sequence goes on along the minus strand of JAQTQS010000085.1, from coordinate 3,408 downwards.
CGGCTTTCCGCGCGCAGCATGGACCGCCTGTTCAGGATTACCGCGAATAGCAGCGGTTCGCTTGCAAGGCACGGGGACATGGACTATGCGTCGAAGACGCTTTCCAGCCTGCTCCGAAATCCGCGTTTTGTGGCCGAGTTCCTTTTGAGCACGCCCTCTTTCATACTCGACCTTTTTTAAGCCTTTTTTATCTCCTGTTTCTGTATGAATATCTACAATGGAATTCCAAAGCATCGTCATCGGGACTGCGGCCTTGATGCTCATTGTCGCGGTTCCTGGCTACGCGATAACCCTCGCTCTCTTCCCGCGCAAGGACGAGCTTGACTTTGTCGAGCGGCTGGGCTTCAGCTTTGCGCTTGGGTTCGTCCCCTGGATGGTTCAGTACATACTGGCCAAGAATCTTGGTTTTCCGGTTACCATGGAGACGACGCTCGGCCTCATCTCCCTAGTGACGGCGGCGGGCCTTATAGGCTGGAAGTTGCGCAATTCCCCCAAGTCACAGGCTTCCGGAGGATAGCGCGCCCGCGGCGTCGTCCGGCAGTTGTATCTCGACAGGCGCGTTGAAGTCGTAGTAATCGGAGATTACCGTCATTTTTGTCGTGATATTCCCTGCCGAGAACACCTGTTCGTTAGAAATCCTGAGCGGAAGGAGCGTTTCCTTTGAAATCCATTCGAAAATACGGTTTTCCAAAAGCTCGCTTTCAATGCCCCCCGTCTCCGAGCCCAATCCCGCAGAGTAGGCCGATGATGAACCGCTAGAAGGGGTTATAGCAAGCACGTAAGCGCTTTCTCCATCGATTTCCTCGGTTCCTGTGATAACCGCGCTCCCGTCCATAATGGCGTTCGCCTCCTCAATAAGCTGCGTGTTCTCCCATGCATCAGATTCCATAACGCCCTTTACCCAGGACTTTCCGGTACGCGTATACACGGTGTCTTTGACAACATACATCTCCATGAGGTTCTGCGTGTTAATGCTATCCTCTCCTGAAATGCCGTTAATACGGATGCCGACATAGGCATGCATTAGATTCTGTCTTACATCGATTGTGCCGTTGCCGGCCATGCGCGTAGAGACGTTCACAATGCCTTCGCCCGAAAGTCCTGTCGAGCGGGCGTCGATTCTTGTGAGGTATGAATAAGTGGAGACGTTTCTGATTGCGGCAAGCGACCGCTCCTGCAATTCAAGCGCTTCACCGCCTCCGGGCCCTTTCAACACGAAGAGTCCGAATGCGATTGCCGTCATGACGAATGCGGCCGCAATCAGCACAGTCCACTTTCTTTTGCCCTTCACCATTGTTCTTAATATAAGAAGTAGGGTAATTATATGTAAGCACGCCCCCCTAAAGGATTTACCAAGGCATATGAAAGCGTCAAAGGTCATACGCGACCCGATACACGGCAACATAACACTTGGCGACCTTGAGCTATGCCTCATAGACACTCCCGAAATGCAGCGTCTCCGTCACATACGCCAGAACGGACTCTGCTACCTCGTCTACCCGGCGATGAACTCCACGAGATTCGAGCATTCTCTCGGGGTCATGCACTTGGCACGTGTAGTATCCCAGCGTCTCGGCCTGGGCGAGAAGATGCAACTCCTTCTGCAGGCGGCCGGGCTCCTGCATGACGTCGGCCACGGCCCGTTCTCCCATCTCCTAGACAAGATGACGTGCAATGCAAGCCTTTCACACGAGCGTCTGTCGTCAAGGATAATACTGCATACACCGGTTGCGGACATCCTCCGCGATTTTGGCCTGCGTCCTAAGGACGTTTCAAGCCTTGTGTTGGGCCATGGCATGCTTAGCAGGATTATCTCGTCCGAGATTGACGTTGACAAGATGGACTACCTCAAGCGGGATTCCTATTATGCCGGGGTTGCATACGGCGTCATAGACGTCGAACGGCTGGTGTATGCGATGGCTCTTGCCAACAAGGAGCTTGTCATTAGCGAGGGCAATGTCGAGGTGGTCGAGTCCTTGTTGATTAACCGGAATCTCATGTACCAGACGGTTTACAGGCATCGGACAAAGCGGATTGCGGAGTCTATGATGCTGCATGCCGTCCGCCAACTTGTAGGCGACAAAGTGGTGTCATTGAGCAAGCTCGTTATGCTGGATGACGTCGGGCTTATCTCGCTGCTCAGGTCGTCTTCAGGCTACACGCGTGACATGATGGAGTCAATAGACCGGCGTAGGCTTTTCAAGGCTTTTTGCACCGTCAACATAGCGTCGCTTCGCAGGGACTATCGCGAGCGTCTTGCCGGTGAGGAGGAGTATGTCGAGCGTCGTATTGCGGCCGATTACGGGATTAGCGAGTCGGAACTATTCGTTGACGCGCCTGAACCGGGCTTTTCCGAATTCAGGGTCAGGATAGAGCACGAGGGCTCGCTTAAGCGCATCGACCAGCTGTCGGCCCTCGCGCGCGCCCTTGAGAAGTCGGAGCAGGAGAAGCTGACTGTCGGGCTTTACACCCATCCAAGGCACTTGAGGAAGCTTGCGAACTTCAAGCCTGAGAAATACTTCAAATACGCGGGATGAGATGCGTTCTGGCTTACAGGGTTTCCTGTTAAATTATAGATGCGCGTAATCAAACAATGCTGATAATCGACGGAAGCTATGGCGAGGGCGGGGGACAGATACTGCGAACAGCAGTTTCCATGAGCGTTCTGACAGGAGAAGCCGTTGAAGTCACGAACATACGCTCCAATCGCCCGGAGCCCGGATTGAAGCGCCAGCATCTGACATGCGTCCAAGCGGCCGCGGATTTATGCAGCGCGAGCGTCAGCGGGCTTGAGGTCGGCTCGCGGACTGTCTCGTTCACGCCAAGTGCGATGAAACCGGGCGGCTATTCATTCGACGTCGGCACAGCTGGCTCAGTGACTCTGGTGTTCCAGACTCTGCTGCTGCCGGCATTATGCTCGAACATGCCACTTGAGCTGTCTGTTGCTGGCGGCACTGATGTGCCTTGGAGCCCGCCGGCAGACTACCTCAGGCATGTCCTCATCCCAATGCTCGAAAAGACCGGATACAAGCTGGATGCGCGCCTTCTGCGCCGCGGATACTACCCGAAAGGAGGCGGCCGGATGGAAGTCTCGGCAAGGCCTTCAGACGCGCATGGCCCTATCGGGCTCCTGGAGCGCGGGCGTGTGTTGGGCGTTCACGGCCTTTCCCATGCGAGCAGCAGCCTGAGGGAGCGAAATGTCGCGGAAAGGCAGGGTAAGGCCGCAAGGAAGGCTTTGTTCGACAGATTGTCCGGGCTTAAGATTGATTGCGCGCCGGACATTGATGTTGAATACTGCGATACCCTCTCTTTGGGCAGCGGCGTAATGCTTTGGGCCGTGTGCGAGAATTCCGTGATTGGCGCGGGCAGCATTGGCAGCAGGAATAGGAAAGCCGAGGATGTCGGGAT
>JAQTQS010000084.1 GCA_028712125.1 Candidatus Altarchaeota archaeon | reverse complement strand
AGCTTTCAAGCCGAAGGCGAATGGCGTCGTCGGAATACTCGCCGCCGGAACGTCGGACATCCCAATCGCCGAGGAAGCCCGTGTCATACTGGAAGAGCTCGGTTGTCGCGTACTATTCGAATACGACGTGGGAATCGCAGGCATACACCGTTTGTTCCCGGCTCTCGGACGGCTTAAAAGAGCCTCTGTGCTGATAGCGGTGGCGGGCATGGAAGGCGCGCTCCCTTCGGTAGTATCCGGCCTGGTCAGAGTTCCGGTCATCGGAGTCCCGACGTCGGTCGGCTACGGCATTAACAGCAAGGGTATGGCGGCATTGCAGACCATGCTTAACTCCTGCAGCCCGGTGGCCGTAATGAACATCGACAACGGCTACGGTGCGGCCGCGCTGGCCTATAAAATCGCAGCCCGCCTAAAGTAATACAATGGACATTGAATCAAAGAAGCTGACAAGGCTGCTTGAAAAAGCCCAGCTCGACGAAGCATTCGAGCACGCTGGCCGGATGAAAGACGTCCATGAAGCCGCAGTCATCCTTAGCGATTTCGCTGTCGCAGTAACAACCAAGCTGTACGACTATGAGTCCGCAGAATTGCTGCTGAAAAAAGCGTTATCCCTTAATCCAAAGCATGCGGAGGCGTATTTCAACCTGGGCGTCCTCTACACCGAGCCGGCGGTGCTAGCAAGGGATGAAAAAAAATGGGATGACGCCGAAAAGGCATATCTGCAGGCGGTGAAAATAAAGCCGGACTACATGGAAGCGCACTATAATCTCGCATTGCTCTACCACTTCTCAGGGCGCGACGACGAGGCCGACCTGGAATACGCGGTATTTTCCGAGCTATGCAGCGACAAGGAGGCGGTTGACGGCCTGAAAAGCGTACTGAGCAAGAAAATCCAGAAATCATCCATCTAAAAATAATCCCTGCTTAAACGAGCTCCTTCAGGCTTATCTTATGCCTTCCGAGCCTGCCTCCGTAATTCCCGGCTGAAATCCTGACAAGCCCGTCCATGCCGTCGACGGCAAGAATCGCCCGCCTCATGGCCTCCTTGACCGCATCAAGCGAAAGGCCGTTGAGCACTACTTCGGGAATGCTCTCAACGCCTTCCGGCACCATCGAAGACCCGAGCGAGCGCTTCAAACCCGGGCAATAGCACTCGTTCGTGCTCGGACCGATGTGCTTGAACTTGCCGCCGGCCTTCGAGCCGGCTGAGCAGCCTTCCCGGAACGTCAACACGACTCCTTCAACCTTCTGAATCGCATTTTCGGCCGCATCAAGGACCCTGAGCGCGTTCTTCTCATTGTCGCAGTAAAACCAGAGGTTGCCGCCCATGATGCCCGGCGCAAATCCCATAAAACGCTCAATCCTGAAAGACCCCATCATAATCGGCACATTGATGAACTCCCGGCCGAGGTATTGTTCATAACTCTCAAAGCCGTCGCCGCAGTTGCCGACACGGTAAGTCATGTCCAGCTTCTCCTCAGATTCAAGCGCGTTAAACAAACTGGTGGACGGGACGACAAGGATGCCCTGCCTAATCCTGCGGCCTAGCTCAAACTCCAGCTTCTCCTTTGCATCCTTCATCTTATTGACCCAGACCTGGATGAGCGCCCCCTCCCGGCCGTCCGGCGTCTCGCTCTTCGACAGGAATCTTTCAAGCCCGCCCTCGGACTCCCCAAGGACGGTGCAAGGCAAGGCAGTAGAATCCAAAGCCGCCCGCTTCAAGCGCTTTCTATCGGCGGCTGTGACAAGCATCCGCGAAACAAGGCCGTCAAACGCCTCGCAATAAGTATCCTCAACGGGGGTTTTCATTGACATCTTTATTGGTTTAATGAATTAAGAGTTATTAACGGCAAAGTCCCGGCAAGCAATGGTATACTAATACATTGGCAATCACGAGAATTATCGGAAGTAAAAGGAGCAGCCAGAATAGTTTTAATATCCTCAAATGGTATAAAGTTTCTTTATCATACTTCTTCTCTTCTAATAACATTCCTATATTACCAACAACTAAACCTAAACTGCAAGCAAAGCCAAATCTCCGCAACCTCAGTCCAAATTGTAAAATACCTAAATTTGATAATTTTTTATAAACGTTTGGCTTATTTTTTCTTAGATACCCTTCTAACCATATCGAATATACCGTTCCAACCAAAATAACAATGCACCATGCAGGAGCTACTATCCTCCACGCTAACGCTAAAATTTCTTTTATAGTATCCACTACTACCCTTTCTTCAGTTCCTTCACTACCGCCTTTCTCATCACGTCCACCGGCGGCTTCACGTTCAGCCATATCCTAAGCGATTCCGCTCCCTGCTGTACGAACATTCCTACGCCGTCTATCGTCTTGCATCCTTGTTTTTTAGCCAGCCTTATGAATTTCGTCTCAACGGGATTGTAGACGATATCCATCACCGCAATATTGTCCCTCAGCAGCTTCGGATTTATCGGCGTCTCATCAACCTTGGGCCACATGCCGGCGGGCGTCGCGTTAATCAGGACGTCTGCGTCGTCAATCGCCGTCCTGAGACTCTCTTCGTCAAGTTCCGTGGTCTTTACTTTCCTGCGGGTCTTTTTCCTTATGTCGCCTGCGAGATTGTCTGCCTTCTCCATTTCCTTGTCTGTCAGCGTTACCGCAACTTTTTCCTTTACTAGCTGGAAGGCTATGGCCCTTGCCGCGCCGCCGGCGCCGAGGATGAGCACGCGTTTTCCCTTCAGCGCAACTCCGGCTTCTGCAAGCGAGCGCAAGCACCCCAGGCCGTCGGTATTATAACCCAATGCCTGTTCGCCGAACTTGACCGTATTCACAGCCCCTATTAGCGACGCCTCTTCTGACAGGCCGTCCAGGTATTTGATAACGCTTACCTTGTGCGGTATTGTGACGTTGAGCCCTGTAAAATCCTTCCTGAAGTTCTCCAGCTCGCCCTTTAAGTCATCCTCTGTTACGTCAAAGGCCGCATATTCGCAGTCCAATCCGAGCTTTTTGAATGCCGCGGTGTGCATCAATGGCGACAGGCTGTGCCTTATGGGATGGCCTATCACTCCGAACAGTTTTCCCATTTTAAGTTGGTATTCATATATTCTCTATGAAGGTTAAAACCATGACCTCGGTCTCTTTTGATAGCGCGGTTCTTTGGGCTTCGCCTTCATCAAGGCCGCCTATCGCGCTTATAAGTCTTGCGACATGAACCAAACAATAAAAGTCGGAGTGGTGGCGTTGCTCCTCATACTGTTCATTGCGGTATTCTTCATGACATGGCCCGGGGGCATTCAACGCTACCTGAATACAGCATCCGCTCCTTCCGATTCAAAGCCGGCTGTTTTGTCAGAGCGCCAGGGCGACATGTACCTCACCTCGATAACTCTACGGCAGGGCTGGAACCTCATCTCAGTCCCCCTGGTGCTCAACGACTCTAATGTGGAGCGGGTTTTTATCGACGTCATCTACGACGTCATATACTCATGGAATGCCGACTCGATGACATGGGATTCCCATATGCCCGGCATCGGCGGAAACCTGACAGACATTGCCATAGACCGCGGCTACTGGATTCACGTGAACAGGAACGATACTATCGTCCTCTACGGCTACGCCCCCGGGCCTTTTAGGAACGTGTCGCTCTGCAAGGGATGGAATCTGGTCGGCTATTCCGGCTATACTACCATGCCGTTGAATGCGCTGTTAGGCCAAGTCAACTACCGTTTCGCCTACAGCTGGAACAGCAGCCGGGTATTCGGCCATCCCTACGGCAGCGGCTGGGAGTTCAGCTCTCCGGAAGGCCCAAGGGCTTTCATGTCCCCGCCAAAGCCTCCGGTCATGAAGGAGCCGGTCTATGCGGGCATGGGCAATTTCACCGGGATGGAGCAGGGCTCAGGCTACTGGCTGTACGTTCAGGAGAATTCATCCTGGCAGTATCCGACCAACTACCCGTCTAAAGGCTGGCCGCAAGGTACGGTAGTACGATGAGCGTGCTTATCGTCCCTCCGATGTTGGCTAGCATCATGATGAT
>JAQTQS010000001.1 GCA_028712125.1 Candidatus Altarchaeota archaeon | reverse complement strand
TGACGAGGTTTTGGACCAGCATGCCTTGGATTCCCGTCTTAATGCGTTTGTTATGGATGCGAAGCGGCCTGTGTTTCTTTGTGGGCTCGTTAGGTGATGTGTATTGGTATGTTGTATTTCCCCAGTGTCTTGCGGTAGTATTCGGTTTTTCTTTTTTTTACATCATCCGGCGTGAAGCTTTCTATTTCGACGTGTATCCTTGTGATGCTGTTCTTCGGGGATTCGAGCACTCCTCTGGTGTCCGTGCCCAGGCCTTCCTTTACTTTGTCTCGCGGGGGGTAGAATTCTATCTGATAGCGGTCTCCTCTCGTCCTGTCAAGGTTGGAGGGGTCTCCTCTGACTCTTTCATCGCGCGTGAGCATCCTGTCGTCGTCCGGGATTGCCGTCGCATTCGGCGTGGTCTCGCCGCGAAACCCGTTTTCCAGAATCGACAGCAGGTTTGTGAAGCTGTCCCGGTCGTCCTTGGCCGACACGGCGTGCATGAGCCTTCCGGTCCTTTTCAGGATGAAGCGGCCGCTTCCTTTGGGGTATACTGTCAGTTGAATGGGGAGTCCGCCAACGCTCTGGTTGAATGATGCCGGGATGTCGCCCGAGCCTATTTTTCTAGTGGCTGTTATGGCGCCCTTCTTTAGTCCGTCAAACTCGCCAGCGGATATGTTACGCTGGTATCCTCCGACGTCGGCGTATTTCAGGTATGGGAGTTCAGAAGCGGTAAATTCCACGATGGGGAATTGCAGGCTCTCATTCCTGCATGTGCTACCATCATTAATTACTCTCCTTGCTTTGTGGATATTCATGGCATGAGCAATTATGGATTGGCGTTGGTCACATCAGTCCGACGTCTAGTTTTGGTCCGGGCATTCCTGCTGTTTTTTTCACCAGTTCGATTGTGTACGCGCCGGGCGGTATGTTGTCGAAGCGGGCGCTTCCGTCGTTCAGGCTGTCGCGGCCTGCTATGTTTTTTTGCGACCTTAGCAATAGTTCGTGGTCGCCGAGGCATATTGGCTGGCTGTCTTTCGGGGTTTTTAGGCGTATTGTGAGGTCTGCGTTAGGGCCGTGTCTTTCAACGTCAGCGAGGATTCTGGCTTTGTTTCCCGTTATTTCCCTGCCGGGCGTGATTGTAGCGGTCTTGTCTCCGTTGACTTCGATTCGCATACGGCCTACTAATCCTACAAGTTCTTCTGTCGTTGTCTGGGGCCGTATCCTGGCGGTTTTTTCTGCTAGCGTCATTTGAATTCACTTCCTGTCTTGTTGTTAATTCTGGGCGGGATGAGAATATATACACCAGAATGATTCAGGTGGTTCAAGCCGGCCGACTTTTGCATGCGCCATGTTTTCTTTTATTTAACAGGGACTGCGTATTCTATTATGTAAAATGTTGCGTGCTCCTCAGTCTCACAGGATGCGTTCGGCGGCAGTCGGCCCGCCCAAGGAGGAGATTGACGGCAAGGACCTTATTGAAGCCATTCTCCCGCCTTCGATGCCTGCGAATCAGTCGGTCTGGCCGTCGCGTGAGTCTTATAAGGACTGGCTTTTGACTGGCAGGCGGCAGCAGCACGCCCAGATTGGGGCCAGCCTTGCGACCGATTTCATGAAGCATGCGGTAAGCCCCCAGGGTTTGGGTTTGAGCCTGCCGGAGGCCTACTACCTGCTTATGGGCAATCCGGGATTCCTGATGAAGGTTACGAAGCTTCCAATCACGTTCATACCGCAGTACCGGTTCGGCCTTATGAAGGCCGGCTCCATGATGTGGGATGAAATCGAGCGTTCTGGCGCCGGAAAGTCTTTCAAGGAGATTGGGGTCGACAGGGAGGTTTTCTCCTATGCCGTGGCCAAGTTGTACTCCAAGACCAGGGCTGACGGGAGCATTGCGGCGGGCTCAAGCCTTGATAACGAGCGGTCGTACGGTTACTTCGGCTGGGCGAGGGATTCGGGTCTCGTGTCGGATGCGGCTCTCAGCCGGGCCATGCAGCAGCATAACAGGCTGCTTTTGAACATTAATCACAGGCAGGTCCAGTGGTTAATCGACACCCAGGGCGATGACGGGCGGTTCTCCCAGAGGGTTGCGATACACACTTCGGTCTTCGACTCGCCGGACCAGCGGAGGGGGAAGAGCAAGATGTGGGCCGACCCGCAGATTGACGGGACTGCCGCGGTTGTCTGCGCGCTCGCCGACTATGTGGACCTTACGACGGCAGGGCAGACGCGGGCATTGGGCTCGCATCTGGTCCATTCCGCCTACCGGTCGATAAGGAAGGCTGCGAACTATCTTGCAAATGCCGGCAACATGACGTGGTGCGCGTGGGAGGAGGTGTACGACCAGCATTTCCACAGCGACGCCCATGTCATCCAGGCTTTGGACAGGGTGCTTTCTCCCGGAAGCTCGGGGGAGCCGCTCGTCCTCACGCTCATAAGGAACGGCGAGATGGTCAACGTCGAGCGCATCAGGGCCAAGGCCGGCAGTCTCAGGGCGGGCGTCGGGGACTACCTCAACATAACGGAGGACGACCGGAAGTGGATGGAAGTCTTCATTGGGCGCAAGCCCGGGAAGGACGAGGTCTGGATTAAGCCGAGGAAGTGCGCTCCCGGCTGTTATTGCTTCGAGGATCAGGACCAGGGGCCAATCAACTCGACGGCAATCGAGGCGGTGGTCGAGACTGGAGTGCTACCGCTGGACCATCCCTCGGTGTTGGGGACGATACTCCTTATGGACGAGATTTCGGCCAGGGAGGCGCCCAAGGTGAACAGCATCGCAGACCCAAATAAAAGGCACCATGTTATGTGGGTCAGGTATCCCGGAGACCAGTTCGACCCCGAGCTCGACTACCACTCCAGGGGCGCTACTCACGGGCATCTTTGGTCTATATGTACAATGTGGCCGGCGCAGCACGCCTACCGGCTCGCTCATGATTACCTGGAGGACGGTAAAATCGTCATCGAGCATGCGAGGCAGGTTGACTTCCTGAACAGGGCTTTGGAGGTCTCTAACGGTGCGCCGCTTCCCAAGATGGAGGTCGGCGAGGACGGTTCGCTGAAAAAGCATGTTGTTATAGAGCGGGCCAAAGACCCCAAGTTGTTCGACACAATTATCTCCGGCGTCTGGGGGTGGGGCGATAGAAGGTTTTCGGAGATTACGAGGAGGTTCAACCCCCATCCATCCGGCATCGTGCATATGACGGAGGACTTGGAAGACAGGAGGATTCCGGAGCAATACAACAGGGAGACTGGCGAGCCTTACGGCGAGAGGAGCCTCACCTGGGGCTACCGGGAGTTCCTCAAGGCGGTGGAGTACCGCGCAGACCTCCTTGGAGACTGGCTTAGAAGGCCGATGGCTCAGTGATAGCGCGTTTTATTTTATTTTAGTCCTACGTCCAACATCGGTCCCGGCGGTTTCCTCCCTTCTTTCGGCCTTATTTCCAGTCTGTATCTGTCCGATTTTACGCCGGTGTATGATGCCCTTCCGTTTTCAAGGCTTTGGATGGCTTCGTCCTTGCCTGTCCTCATGTCTATCAGCGCGAGAAGGTGGTCTGGCATTTTGATGGGCTGGCCGTCTTTTCCTATTACGCCTACTCCTATGCTCCTTGAGTAGCTTTGTGGGTTTTGCGAGGCCGTTACGCTGACTCTGACGCTGCCGTCAAGATTTTTTGTTTCCGGGTATGGCAGGATGTCCGGTTTGTCGCCGTAATTTAAATTAACCCTAACGCGGCCTATTAGCGTGTTAACGTCTCCTAAAATCGTTTGTTCCGGTTGCTGGGGTTTTTGCGCTATGGTCATGGTTTGTCACATTGTATTGTATTGTTATTTTTGAGCGGTATTGGGATGAAAAGCGGGGGTGCCTGTCTGTCGCATTAACGTATTGCCTGTCTTCCCAGCTCTTTAGGCTGGATGTCCATGTTCGGCCCGGGCGGTTTAGCATTTCTTTTCACCACTTCTATTCCGTATTTGCCCGGCGGTACGTCTTTTAGCATCGCCGTCCCGCCGTCGATTGGCGTTCGCATCACCAGCTCTTTCGTCCTGAAGTCTGTTAGCACGAGGTCGTGCGTGCGTAATGCGGTAGAGAACTGATGGCCGGTGTGGCTTTTTACATTTACTTTCAGGTCAAAGTTGGGGTCGTGCGCGTGAACTGACTTTTCCATTGACAGTTTGACATGGTCTCCGGATACTTCCAACGCGGGCTTGATTTGGTCATTTCCATCTCTGCCAAGATAGATTTGAACGCTGCCTGCAAGCTCTCTCACTTCGCCGAGGATTGTGGCGTCGGTGATTCTGTCTTTCGCTCTTGGCTTATGTAAGGTCATTTAATCCGCCTCCTTATCTGTGTTTAATCTTGGGCCGTGTGAGGATAAAAACTCAGTATGGTTCGCTTGCGTGTGTCAGGTCTTTCTAGTATTCTCCGTTCCATAGCTCCCAGAAGTATTGCTCGTAGTATTCCGCGGTCTTTCTGTCTTTTATTTCCACGTTAATCTCGTTGTTCTTTTCAAGTCCGTAGAACGACAGGTTTGTGCTTCCGAGGATGACCGTTTCGCCGTCCACTATGATTAGTTTGGCGTGGGTTGTTACGTTCTCAGAGTCCATTTTTATTTCGATTCCGTTGTCTTTGAGGAGCTGGAATGCGTTGCTTTCGGTTGAGAATTCGTCTACCAGTATTATCACTTCGACTCCGCGGTTTTTCGCCTCTATTAAGTCTTGTACCAGTATCGTAGCGCTGCTGTTGGGATAATTTTTATAGTATTTCAGCTCGAACTGGGCCATGTGTATGGTCTCTCTGGCCGCTTGGAGGGCTTTGTGGGCCTGCGGGAAGTAGCCGCGGTCTGAGATTGGGGTTATCTCTGCGGTTTCGACGCATGTTTTGGAGGGGCATATCCGGGCGTCTGCGTATTGTATGGCTTCGACGCCTAGGATGATGCCGATGATTATTCCTGCGAGTATGTATGTGGTCCTTTTTTCCACATTATACTTTGGGCCTACTCCTTAAAAAACTATAAAGAACTCTAATCCTTGAACTCGCTCGTCCGCTTGCACTCCAAGCCCATCTTAGAAAGCATCCCTGCAATCCTTCCGCGCTCCTCTCCCCGCAAGCCCTTCCAGTCGAACAAGGCAAAATCCGGCTTCGGCACGGTCTTCTCGACCATCTGCCTTAACATGGATTCGTCAATAGACTCGATAACGTGCTTGGACGCGATATGCCCCACCGCAACCTTCTCAATAACCGCCGTGAAATTCGGCGCATAATGCGGGCCGCCGAATCCGACAGCCACCGGCACTCGTTCCGGCTCGCCGGACAAAAGCTCGCTAATCACCCGCGCGACAATCCTGCAGGCCGACAGGTCGTTCCACTGGACCGGCCCGCTGCCGACCTCGACGAACAGCAAGGGGAACGGCTGGCTTGTAGGCCCGTGATGGGTGACTTCCAGCGAGACGGAGTAGCCGCTTCCCGCGCCGTACAATAATAGTTTTCTAATAGCCTCCCGTAAATAGAGCGCAGGCGCGATTGCAAGCTCCTTCTCCCTGCCGCCAAGCTCGGCAGCATCAAAGTTGCCTGTAACGTGCGCCGTCAACGTCGGCTGGCCTGACTCTGACCTGTGCCTTGATGCGACAATGCAGACTTCAGGCCTGAAGTCCTGGGGAAATGTAGCATTCGTCATCGTCTTGTCAAAGGCCATCACCTGTTTGTCGTCCAATCCGAATTCCTTCAAAAGAATCGAAGCTATGTTGCTCCCGGCCGCGTCCTCCCGTGAAAATGCCACAAGTTTCATGTAAGGATTTAATTTATACGGCTGCTTCTATTAATTTACCATGCGCGTGCTTTTAATACACTCTGACTACCTTCGCTTCGAGGCGAAGAAAAAGGCATTAAAGGATGCCGAAGAACTGAAGGAGACGACCGGCGGGTCCGACGACGCGCTCGTGGTCTTCATGGCATTCGAAAAGCCCGACGAGCAGGACGTCGAGTCCGTAAAGCGCCAGCTCATCGACGGCATAAAAGACACCTATGGAAAGGTCAAGGCTCAAAGCATCGTCCTCTATCCGTACGCCCACCTGTCCTCGAACCTAGGAAATCCAAAGCTCGCAAGCAAGCTGATTGACGACCTCTATGACGAATTGCGCGGCGATTACAAGGTAGTTAAAGCGCCGTTCGGCTGGTACAAGAGCTTCGAATTGAAGTGCAAAGGCCATCCGTTGAGCGAATTGTCGCGCACGATACTGCCCGAAGGCCAGAAGCCGAAGGCTGACGAGAAGGCAGTTTCCGAAGCCTTGAAGGGCGAAGAAAAACTCAAGTCCACCTGGCACATACTAACAGAAGACGGCACGCTCCACGAAATCAGCGAATTCGACTATGCAAGCCATGAAAACCTGAAAAAGTTCAGCTTCTATGAGAAGGAGAAGGACCGGACAGTCGACAGGCCGCCGCCCCATATCGAGCTCATGCGAAAGCTCGAGCTTGCGGACTACGAGCCCGGCAGCGACCCCGGGAACTTCCGCTATTACCCGAAAGGCAGGATGGTAAAAGCGCTCATCGAGCAGTACGTCACAGAGAACATCCTAGACTACGGGGGAATAGAAGTCGAGACGCCCATAATGTACGACCTCGAGCACCCGACGCTCGCGAAATACCTGAACCGCTTCCCGGCAAGGCAATACCTCGTAGAATCCGAAGACAAGAAGTTCTTCCTAAGGTTCGCAGCCTGCTTCGGCCAGTTCCTCATGGCCCACGACGCGACAATAAGCTACAAGAACCTCCCGCTAAGGCTCTACGAGCTTGCAAGATACGCATTCCGCAGGGAGAAGTCCGGCGAGCTCACGGGCCTGCGAAGGCTCCGGGCTTTCACCATGCCGGACGTGCACGCGCTCTGCGAGGACATGACGCAGGCGATGGACGAGTACAGGAAACGTTTCGCCCTCTGCATCAGGACGCTTGACGGCCTTGGAATATCGAAGGACGACGTTGAAATAGGAATACGCGTCACAAGGGAGTTCTACGAGAGCAACAAGGACTTCGTGCTGTACCTCGTCAAGGAGTTCGGCAAGCCCGCGCTCGTCGAGATGTGGGATGCGAGGATATTCTACTTCGTTTTGAAGTACGAGCTCAACTTCGTCGACGCGCTGGACAAGTCGTCGGCGCTCTCCACAGACCAGATAGACGTCGAAAACGGCGAAAGATACGACATTCGGTTCACAGGCAGGGACGGGCAGAAGAGGAACCCGATAATACTGCACTGCAGCCCCTCAGGCGCGGTCGAGCGCATAATCTACGCCCTGCTGGAAAAGGCGTACATGGCAAAGGAAGCGGGCGGCGTGCCGACGCTCCCGATGTGGCTATGCCCGACGCAGGTCCGCGTAATACCCGTATCCGAAGAATACCTTGCATTCGCGAACGAAGTCGCGGACCGAATCAGCAAAGAGCGCATACGCGTAGACGTTGACGACCGCTCAGAACCGCTGGGCGGCAAGATAAGGGACGCGGAACGGGAATGGATTCCAAGAATCGTTGTCGTCGGCGCGAAGGAGCGCGAGTCCAAACGCCTGCAGGTCAGGACAAGGGAGACGAAAAAACAGGAGGAGACGACCATCGAAGAGCTGACGGCCGGCATACTCGGCCAGACGCAGAAAAAGCCGTTCAGGCCCCTCCCGCTGCCGAGAAACCTGTCCGGCCGGCCGAAGTTCTCTGGTGTTGCGTGAAAGAGCGCGTTGCTGCGCTCGAATTTAAATAAGCGCAATAGCTATCATTAACACACTAAAAAATGGCGTCAGACACGGAGCAGTCGAAGCGTACTGCGGTCCTGAAGGCGTTGGAATACGTGAAACCCGGCATGAAGCTGGGGCTTGGCAGCGGGACTACCATGCGCTATTTCATCGAAGAGCTTGCGAACGCCAAACTTGACGTCACGTGCGTTCCATCGTCGCGCGCCACCGAGACGCTCGCCGTCAAACTCAACCTGAAAGTCATAGACCTCAACTCGGCGCTGGGCAAGGCAAGGTACGGCGAGATACCCCAGATAGACCTGGCAGTCGACGGCGCGGACGAGGCCGACAAGAGGATGAACCTCATCAAGGGCGGCGGCGGCGCGCTCACGAGGGAAAAGCTTGTCGCTTCGGCGTCCAAGACCTTTATCGTCTGCATAGACGAGACCAAATGGGTGGAAAAGATAGGCAAGTTCCCGCTTCCGATTGAGGTGCTGCCGTTCGCCCAGAAGTTCGTCGAATCCGAAATACGCGAACTCGGCGGGACGCCGATGCTGAGGGAGGGCTTCACCACCGACAACGGGAACGTCATACTGGACGTGACGGGCCTCGACCTGTCTGACCCGCTCGACATGGAAGGCATGCTCAACAACATCCCCGGGCTCATAGAGAACGGCATATTCGCGATACGAAACGCGGACATGGTCATCATGGGCAAGGGAAAGGAATTCAGGGTATACGAGATGTGAAATGACCGAAAAAAAGGAGGCCGACCTGCAGGCGGCCCTTGTGCAGTTCGAGGCCGGGAAGAAGCAGCTTGAGGCGCTCATAAAGCAGGGGAGGATGATGGAGGGCGCTCTCGCGGAAACAAACGCCACAATCGAGACTTTGGAGAACCTTAAGACGGCGAAGAAAGGCGATGAAATACTCGTGCCCATAGGCAGCGACTGCCTAATTTCGGCCTCGCTGAAGGACGCCGGCAGCGTCATATTCGGCGTCGGGGCTAAGGTTTCGGTCGATAAAAAAGCCGAAGACGCAATTAAAGTCCTGAAGGAAAGGGCGGCCGAGCTTGAGCGCGCCCTCTCGCAGGCGCAGCAGGGCATCATCTCGCTCAACGGCCAGCTTGAGGAACTGAACCACCGGGCGCAGCACCTTATGGGCGGCGCGCACACGGGCCACGATCACGATTGAAGATGTTCGAAATTCTTAGGAAGAAGATAGCGTCGTTCATGGGGACGGTCGAAGACTCAGCAAGAAAGCATGAGGTCGAATTGTCGGTCGCGACCAAGGTCAGGGGAATGCTGTCGGGCGCGATAAGGCTTTCCGATTCCGACCTCGAGGACGTGCTCTGGAATCTGCAGCTCGAGCTCATGCAAAACGATGTCGCTTCTGAGACGGTGGAGTACCTCACAGGCCGGCTGAAGGAGCGCCTCGTCGGCATGGACATCGAGCATGGCAAGGTCAATGAATTCGTCAGCAAGGCCGTGCGGGAAGTCCTCCTGGAGACACTATCCACCGGCAGCGAGTTCAATCTCATAGAATTCATACGCAGGAAAGAGAAGCCCGTCAAGATAGTCTTCTTCGGAGTCAACGGCACCGGGAAGACGACGACGATAGCAAAGGTCGCGGCCTACCTTTTGAAAAACGGCATAAGCCCGGTAATAGCGGCAGGCGACACGTTCAGGGCCGGCGCCATAGAGCAGGCTGAAAAGCACGCCGGAATGGTCGGCGTACGCGTAGTCAAGCAGCAGAAAGGCAGCGACTCGGCCGCAGTCATATTCGACGCCATAGAGCACGCGAAAGCCAGGGGAATCGACGTCGTGCTCGCCGACACCGCCGGCCGGATGCAGACGAACGTCAATTTGATGGACGAGATGAAGAAGATTATAAGGGTCGCAAAGCCGGATTTGAAGATTTTCGTCGGCGACGCGCTGACCGGTAACGACGCCGTCGAGCAGGCGCGCTCGTTCAACGACAATGCGGGCATCGATGCCGTCATACTAACTAAGATGGATGCCGACGCGAAAGGCGGGAGCGCGCTTTCCATAACCCACGAGACGAAAAAACCCATAATACTCATAGGCACGGGCCAGGGCTACGGCGACCTCAAGGAGTTCGACAGGAACTGGTTCGTGGACAGCATAATACCAGCGGCCTAGGAAAGCCTTCCTCGGATTTTAAGCGCTCGCCCCCAGAGTTTACCATGATAGGCCTTTCCTTCGACGTCGAGCCGGACTTTCCCCCGCATTACGACACGAGCAAGGGAGTCGAGGGCCTTGGGGCGATAACGAAGATTCTTCGAAAGCATCGTTCAGACGCCACGTTCTTCATTTGCGCGGACTATCTAGACAAGAATCCCGGAATAATCGATTTGCTAAAAGGCTTTGAGCTCGGCTGCCACAGCCTAAGGCACATAGACCTTACAAAACTAAGCCCATTGCAGCTTGAGGGGGAAATACTCGAAGCCGTGGAGTGCCTTGAGGAGTACGGGCTGGACGCGAGGGGTTTCCGGGCCCCGTATGCAAGCGTCAATGAGCGCGTCCTGAAGGTCGTATCCAAGTATTTCTCTTATGACTCTTCCTTGTTGTTCTACCAGAGTTTGCCGAAGGGCGTAGAGATTCCTGAAGTCCCGATTTTCACGGGCGGGAAGATGATGGGCGTGCGGCCTTCCTTGTTCAAAAGGACTCTTGATTTCCCGCTTGAGGACAAGGTTTATTTCGCGCACCCTTGGGAGTTCGGCGGGATGGACTTTTCGCTGATTGCGAAGAGGCGCAGGAAGATGGCGGTCTTCGGCTACAAGCGGGAGAATTACGTGAAGAACCTGGAGTTTCTCTTGAAGAAGAAGCCGGTGCGGCTTATGGACATGCTGAAAAGTTAAGGGCAACCAATTACCTCAGATCAAAAACGTTTTCTCCCCCCTCCGCAATCAATACACTAAACTCACTAGCTATTGTAAAAATATTCAACAAACAATTTTAAAGAACAAAATTCACATTAGTGGCCCGTTTATCCTTCCGGTATCATTGTGTGTTGAGGTTATATTTCCGATAACTATCGTGTAGGGGATTGAGATAGTCATCATGTACATATCCCCTTTGTCGCCGCCTGCATCACAGCTCGAGCCTGATAATATGAAGTTGTCTCCAGCAGATGCCTGTGTTGGAATAGCAGTCAACGTACATGTGTCACCATTATCCAATGTCGCGGTCGCAGTCATGACAGTTATCCTCGCTCCCGCTCCATCAGTGAATACTCCAGTGAAGTTTCCATCAGCCCTTAAACTTGTAGCGTAAAGCTGGGGTTTAATCTTTGCAAAACCCGAGGCGGTTATCATCACCCCCGAATAATGCGGTTTCTGCATAATATCCCATATGATGAGGATTATAATTACCATAATGATGAAATTCACAGTTTTGTGTTTCATCAGTCCATCCCACAGGCCTTGAATGAATCCCGGCTCCTTTTTCCCGGTTTCAGTCATCAAGAATCACCCCCCATTCCACAACAGTGAATCCTTCCCTTTGTTTTTCCTTTATCCTGGGATGTGGGATTACGATTTTCTCATTTATCGGCTTTATGTACAGGTTGACCCTGATTATGGTGTCAGGTTTAGGCTCGATGTCCAACCTTACCATCTCGTCAAGGTCTTCGTCCGATAGCAATACGACCTTGTAGTAGTCTGCTTTTGGCAGGTGAACCATCCAGTACTCCATGAAGTCCTTCTCTTCATTTTCGTTTAGTCCGAAGACAGGCAAATTCAGGTCGAACCATTCACCGATTTTCTCGCCTTCCACAATCCATCCCTCCGATAAATCCGCACCCCTTCCGACATCCGCCTCATAGAAGAGATAGTCATATGCTCCGTCTATTCTGCCCTCAGGGGTCGCTAAGACGTTCCAGGCTCCATTATACGGGGGGTCAGACACGGTAATACTGCCAGGAGTAACAAGGGTAACTTTGACTTGGCCAGCAACGGTCGGGTAAAGATAAATCACCGGCTTGGCCATTTCGAAAATCCCCAGTTGCCAATAAAGGATTAATAAAAGTAAAACCACTCCGAGGAAAAAAGAACCAATAAAATAACCCAGGCTATAGCCCTTCGAATGAACTACCTTGGAGCCTGTCCCATCAACTACAATAGGATTATCCTCCACATTTACCTATTAATTGACAGGATATTTATAACGTCTTTTACCCCACTGGCATAAAGGCGTCATCCCCTGAATCCCGTTTTTGGGGCGGGACGGTTGAGAATTTCATCCGCAATCCCTACATTGCGGATGTCTACGGCGGTCTGCTGGTGTTTTTCTTGGAGTGGTGAGGGGGTTCGTCCCGGGTCGTTTCAGTGGACCCGGGACGACGGGGTGGTTGGGGTGATGTGATCCTTACGTTTTGTTCACGTAGTATACTTCGCGGCCGATGAAGGATTTTTCGAGCACGCCTTCCTTGAAGAGCTTGGATAGCCTTGCGCTTGCCGCGTTCCGGCCTCTGTATTTGAATTTTTCCTGGAGTTCTTTTGCGGATATCTTCTTTTTTTGCTTTACGAAGCTGATTACCTCGTTGTCGCGTTTGGATGTCTTGGCTGCGGGTGTTTGCTCTCTTTTTTCGAGGTAGACGTTGAGTTTTTCGAGCGTTTTGTTGAGCTGCTCCATCTTTAGCGCGATGGTGTCGAGTTTTGCGTTGATGTTTCTTGTGACTAGGTTTGAGGATTTCTTTTCCTCTGCTATGGAGTACAGCATTGTGGCTATTGCCACTGGGTCTTGTATCTCATGCACTGCGTTTGTGAGTTCGCTTGTCAGGCTTTTGAATTCCTGTTTATAATCTGTATCTGTCATGAGTGTTATGATATAGTCATGACTATATAAAAATCTTTCTATGGGGCATTATGACCCATCGCCCGCAAAAAAACCATAAAATAAGACTGCTGCGGCCTATATCACGGGAATCATGCGGAGTGTGCCGGAAAACGCGCGTGACTCTCAAAAAGCATGGTGCGAAATGTCATGACTGCTCATTGTCAGAAGTCGCCCAGCTTCTTCTGGCCGATTCCGTAAAACTCGTCCTTTTCGCCCGTGAGCGTGGGCCTGCCGTACTGTCCGCCCCCTCCCGCGACGTAGTCCAGACGGTCCCTCCTGAATCTGTCTATCACGCCCGCAACGCCAATGTCGACAGCCTTCAGGTCTTCAACCGGGGCGTCTATCAGGGCCGAAATCTCGCTGCCGCATGCCTCAACGAACCTGTGCCACATCTCCTGCACTCTGCCGCTGGTCAGCGTCTTGATGCCGAGGACGAGGGCGATGCATTCCGCAAGGGGCAGCGAGTGTATGTAGGGCGGGCGGTGCTTTGGGTGGCGGACTTCTGAGAATGACGCGAGCTCCGATATCCTGTCCGCGACCCCCTTCTTGATAATCCCCCCGCACTCCGGGCATCTCCATCTAAGGTTCACGGCATCAGTCATCATGAATTTCGTGAAGCACCGGCTGCAGGCGGTGAGGTGGTACTTGCCCTCGCGGGGGTTGAGGCCTGCGTTGAGGGTGAATCTCCGTCCTCCGTGGCGTTCTATCGCCTGCCTTACTTCGTCAAAGCCCGGGTTCTTCATCAGCACGCGGTTGAACTCCCTGCCCAGCCTGTGCGGGGACGGGGAATGGCAGTCCGAGTTGCTCATGAACGTCAGTTCCTGCAGCTCTCCGATGCGGTCCGCCATGTCGGTGTCTGCGGAAAGGCCGAGCTCGAGGTATTTGACGTGATGGAGCATGCCGCCGTAGCATTCCGCAAGCGTCCGGTATTCCTTGTACACCGCTGTCCACGGCGTGAAGGCGTGGGACGGGCCGAGCATCCCGCCAACATCCGCCGTAAATTCCGCAAGCTTTTCGCCTGCGAGCTGTATGTGGGGCCTGCCTTCCCGGTCTATGTCGACGGAGTGGGGCGAAAGTTTCCTCCTCAGCTCCTTTGCGGCGTCTATCGTCGGGAGGAGTATTAAGTGGTGTACGCGGTATGAGTCTTCTATCTCGGTAGTGACGATGAACTTCGTTTTGTATCCCTTGATGGCGTATGCCCCGTCGCCGTCCATGGTGAGGTGCTCTTCGAGGTGTTCGAGCCAGTTGGGATTGGTCGCATCCGAAGTCCCGACAAGGTCCAGGCCTTTTAATACGGCCTGTCTTGCGATTTCCGGCAGGACCATGGCGTCAGAGCTTCCGCCGCTGTATTTCGAGTGCATGTGGAAGTCGGCGTTGTATTCCTTCATGTTCCTCTCTGATTGGCCGGACGGTCTGTTATCCTGAACAGTGTCTCGTCGTATTTTCCGGTTATGACGTTGCGCTTGTGCCAGTCTTCGTTTTCGATGGACTTGAGAGGCAGGACTGTGAATTCCGAGAAGAGTTCCATCTGCCATATGCCGTATATCGGTATGCTGACGCCTGTTGACGTGTCTGTCATGGACTTCCCGTCCTTGTTCAGCTGCAGGTTTTCGAAGACCTTTCTCGTCTGGGTGTTGTACAGCCTTCCTGAAGACTGATCGTAGGAGATTCCGGCGCCTGAGTCGTAGACGAAGGCGCTGGAGACTAGATAGACGTTCGTGCCGTTCGCCAGGTAGCCGTGAAGCTCGGCAAGGCTCTTTTCAATCTTAACCATGTCCCCGTCGAGGGGATGGCCGATGGTGTCGAGGCCGCCGTAGTACTGGAGGTGGGGCGCCTCGTCCATTACGATTACCACCGAGTTTTTCTCGATGATGTCCTTTATCGCGAATGTGAACGATTTCGGCCCGCAGAAGTTGGCCCGGTAGTCGAGTATCGGGTAGATTGTGGAGAGCATGATTCCGAGGAGCGCGAGCATTATCGCAATGCCTGCTATCGCGTGTATCCTCCTGTATGCCCAGTCCAGAGCGAAGCCGATGGCGACCGTAAAACCGATTAATGCGGGTATCGTGTGGCGGTCTTCCACGGTCAGGGTATTGGCGAGCACGAGGAAGTAGAAGCACCACAGGAGCATGGCGATGAACGGGCCCTTCTCCTTTCGCGCGAACAGCGCGGCCATCCCGAAGAGCACGAGCAGCCAGCCATACTGCGTCAGCGAGATTGTCACCCACTCTATCACCAGCTCTGTCAGGCCGCTGACCCATAGTCCCAGCCAGCGGTTGTATTCAAATGCGTCTATCAGCGTCTTCAGGCCGCTTTCGCGCAGCATGGGTATGTAGGGGATGGCGAGCATTATGATTGCGGGAATTATTGCGTAGGCTGCGTCCTTTACGAGCTCGTCCTTTCCTGTCTTCAGCCTGAATTTGAGGTATCCCTCGCTTATGCCGATTGATGCGGGCGGGCGTTTAATCCAGTAGAACAGCAGCATGAGGGGGAGCATCTGGATAGTCTCAAGCCTTATCGCGGCCGCCCAGCCGAGCGACAGCGGCGCGGCAAGCTTCAGCCTGACGTCCCCTGTTTCGGCCGCAAGCATGGCGAGGTAGAACGAGAGGAGCATGAACAGGCCTGCCGGCTGGTGGCTCATGCCGAATGTCGAGGTCGAAAGGTATACGGGAAGCGTGTTTAGGACGAGCGCTGCGGAGATGCCTGCGAACTTGGAGCCGCCCATTTTTCTGACCAGCAGATAGAGCAGTCCGACCGAAAGCGCAGCGGTGAACAGCGAGATGAACAATGTCGAGGATTCCGCCGTCGCGACGCCGAAGAAGAGCTTGGCGATTGCGTAAAGCACGGCTATCATAATCACGTGGCCGGGGTAGCCTACGCCGTGCATGTAGTGTATGCTGAGCGTGTTGTAGGTCGCTTCCGCGTTCTGTGCGGCTATCACCGCGTCCGTGTAGAATAGTCCGGCGTTTACGAACCGAAGTCTCAGGAGGAGTGCGATGAGGAACAGCCCGCCTGCGAGATACCAGTCCTGCCTGGGCGTCTGGCCTTTCCCGGCGGAGGCGACGTGCTGGCCGGCGTCCGGTTGCCCGCCATCCGTTGTCTCGATGCTTGCAGCTTTCTTTCTTTTGGCCAATCATGCACCCCGATAGAACTTACCTATACATTCGACTTGAAGGTAAAAAGTCTGCATACGCCCTATAGCATGCTTTTCTTCTTCATCAAAAGGCCGATGCATAGGCCTACCGCCAGCGTCAGGACGAGCGCGAGGGCGATTTCTCCGGTCGGCATGGTCTCGATTATGCCGCGTGCGTGGGATGCTGATTCCAGGGCGGTTGCGAGGGTCGTGGTTGCCGTGTCGGCCGCTTCCGATGCGGCCTTTAGCATGACTTCAGGTTCTGATGTGACGTTCTTCATCGCGTCTGAGAGCATGCGCGTCCCCCCCGCCTGCGGCAGCGTCTCTTCCATGCGAGACATGATGGATGTGTTAAAGACCGTCATCCTCCCGAAGAGGTCGATTAGGATGCCTATCAGCCCTATCGCAGAGACCGCGAGCACGAACCAGACCCTCGTCTCATAGGGATTGAGGATGTTCTTACCCTTCCTGGTGAGCTTGTAGTACTTCCATTTCGCGTCGCCGGGCAATTGCTCTATCAGGCCGGCCGCTGAGAGCCTGTCCAAGTGCTCCTTTACCGTGGAGGGGCTCATCTTCAGCTTTTCTGCAAGGTCTGTCAGCGTCAGCTTGTGCTCTTCCAAGCGCTTTAAAATCTCTATCCTGCTGTCTGCTGCCAGCGCCTTGAACGTCTCCCGGTCTATCGTTATCTTGTCCCTCTCGTCCATCTCATGTTGCATTCAAAGCCCATTCCGGCGGTGACGGCGGGTTCGTCTCAAGCATCGTGCGCCATCCCTCGTCAGTCAGCCGGTCACCCATAGGGTGCTTGAACTCGTAATACGTGAAGACCGGCCCTGCGCCCGCAAGCACCCTGCCGTCCGGCAACTGGTAGGCGACGACCGCTATGTTCACATAGCCGACGCCTTCCTCCAGCACCTGGCCGGAGTTTGAGTCCGTGTGCACGTCCGCGATTATCGTTGTCTTCTTTGCCTTCTCGTCAACGTCCTGTATGACGCCGTTCAGGCTTGCGTCGAAGTTTTTGATGAAATCGTAGTCCTCCTGCGAGAGCTCCCTGTTCCTGAGCTCCTGCGCCGATATGTCCAGCAGGCGTTTGAGCACCGATTCCAGCTTTTTCAGCCTGTAGCGGCTTGTCTCGTCTATCGCGCCCAAGTCGTCCAGGCCGCGCGTGGTCATGCGGGTGAGCGCAAGCAGGCGGGCGTAGAATTCCGGCACCGGCTCGACGTAGCCGACGACCGGCTTTTCAGGCAAAATGTCCGGCATCGCGGTCTCCCTCATCGTGTAGCTCTGCTTGGCGTACAGGATGGTGTCGTGCCGCAGTTCAGTCCATGCGGCGAGCGCAGTCAAGAGCTCCTTGTCCTTCCATGCGTCCGAGCGCATGAATGCGGGATGGCTCTCGTTGAAGTCCGCAAGCAGCGGCTGGAGGCTGTATAGATAGCTCCAGTAGAGGTTGCGGTTCCACTCTTCCGGCGTAAAGCCGTTGAACTCATCCTCAAGGCGTCCGTAGGCCGTAGAGTAATTCTGGTAGGCGTCGTCCTTCGCCGACTTCTCAATATCTCTCGCGCGTTTGGAGCCGAGCAGCACCATCACGTCCAATCCCCTTGGGAACACTCTCGTAGACTCGCCGTAGGTGAACGGCACCGGCTGCGCCCCGGTGTAAAAGCCGACGTTCCCGCTGTTCACAAGGTTCTGGAACATGTAGGAATCCGGGATGAACCGCTGGCCCATCAGCCTCAGGCCCTTTGTGGCCTCAAGGCAGGCGAGTATGCCGTCGCGCGAGCCCGGCGTAACCTCGCAGTCTCCGGTGCCGCCGTATATCTTCGGCGCCCGGTAGGTTGCGAGTTCCGCTTTCAATTGTTCGAGCGAGGATTCGTTCAAATCTTCCGGCGCGAAAGGCTTTGATAAGCACAGTCGCGCGTCTGAGCCGGTGTCGCCGCTCCACATCGTCACAGTACGGCAGTACTGGCCGCCCGGGCAGTCCTGGTCGGTTGAGCAGGGCTTGTGGCAGAGTAGGTCTCCGGTCTGCTTTCCGCAGACTGTCCCCGAAGGCCCGGTGGAGCATAGTTGCGAGCTGTAGCACGTCTCGCCCAGCGGGCAGCCGCTCTCGCAGGGGACTTGTCCGCCGAAGACCTTGCCTAACGCCTCACGGTATTCATAAGGCCCTAGGTCGTCGCTGAAGCCGACGTAGAATGAGGTGACTGCGTATATGTTGTCCCACATCCTCTTCGCGTCCGGGTCGGTCATGAGCTGGCTTGCTATGAGCGACGCCTGTAGGGTCTGCATTCTCGCGTCTTCCTTTGATATGATGGGGCTTTCCTTCAGCAGGAAGCTCATCCTGCCGTACCACATCAGCGCCTTGAAGTAGTTCTTCAGCTTTTCGCTGCGGGTGTAATGCCCCCGCGGGACATACTGGCTGTAGTCCTCCTTGTAGCCGAACAGCGGCGACGCGCTGAAACCATCATGCCTTCTTATGAGCGCGAGCTCCGCGTCCACATTGTCTTTCACTTCAGGCGACGCGTTGAAGCGGTAGAGCACGTACTCTGCGTGCGGGAACTTGCTTTCATCGTTCATGCACTCCCATTTATCCGAATAACCCTGCCCGTATTCGTCTTCCAAACACGACTGGTCTGGCGCGGGCGCGAGCAGGCTCATTGCGACCGAGAAGAAGGCCATGTTCCTGCGGTAAGCCTCCTTGATTTCGCCGCTGGATTGCGCATAGCCGCGGTTGTTCTCCTCCAGAAGCCTCCGGCTTATGTTCCACGCGAAATCGTAGAACTGCTGCTCCTCGACAGTGCGGAGCGTCTCGTCGAACTGTATGTGATAGAGGTGCAGGAGGCTGTCGCTCGTGATGAACACCGGGATTTCAGCGTCCTTCAGGTTGGTATAGACGTCCGTTATGCCGTCCTCGCGCGGATTATACGGATTTCTAATGACAATGACGCCGTTATGGGCAAGCGAGCTCTTCTCGCCCGCATCCAACTTAAGGAATGTCTCCACGTGGTTTATGTTGTAAATTCGCGCGGCATCCAATGGAAGCCTGTAATCCGGCGGATTATACCGGACTTCGTATTCCACCGGCTCATAGTAAGTGGCGAACAATCGCTCAAGCGAGACGGCCGACTCGTCGACTTGGCATATCCCGCCGACGCCGACGCAGTTCACGCAAGGGCTGTCAAAAATGCATGTAAGGCCGTCTTTGCATCGCACGCCGTCCGGCCCGCCGCAATGGCCGTTTTTCGAGCCCGGCGGGATGGTGGTGGTCGTCGCAGGCCCGCAGTCCCATGCGCACTTGCCTTCGACGCAGTCCCAGCTTCCATTGCACGTGCCGTGGCTGTTTCCCTCGCAATCCACAGCCGAATAGCATTCTACGGTCTTGTTCATCTGGCTGATGCAGCCTGCCGAAATTATCAAAGCCAGTGGCAGCAGGGCCAGTAATGCTGGAGTCTTATTCATACAATATTACATTAATAGGCGTTTTAAAAAAGGAGAATGTTTTGTTTCGGCCAAAAGCGAATCACTTATCCGTTCTCCTGACCGCGGCAAGTATCTCGCCGATGATTTTGTACCTTTGGCTTGAAGGGTCTTTTCCCGGGAGCGCGCCGCCGTATATGGCGTGAATCAGATGCGCGTCGGTCGCATCAGCCCTGTGCGCCGCCGTTGAAATCAGCGTCTTCTCATGGTCTGTAAGCTTCCCGACCGCCTGTAGAATCCCCGCCCTGGTCGGCTTTGAAAGCGCATCCCTCGCATGGTCCGTGGATTCCGCTACTTTTTGGTAATCATACGGTGCGGCCGCCGTCAGCCTATAATACTCCCCGTAGTACAGCGCCTTCCTAACCCGTTCAACGGCTTGCGCCTCGTCGGCCGTCAACGGCACGGCCTTCTCGGCCGGCAGTTCCTTGGCTGGGTCGGGAGCAGGGACTATGCCGTTTTGGCCGTTCTTCTCGACTATCCCTCCGTTCATCCATGAGTATTGGGCGTTCTGGTTTAAAAAATTCAAACAAGGCTGGCAGGTTTTTCCCACGGGTTCAGGATTCCCTCCTCAGTGATGATGCCGGTTACGTATTTTGCGGGCGTGATGTCAAAGGCGGGATTCCTTGCTTTCGAGCCTTCGGGCGTTATGCGGACGCCTTCGATGAAGGCGACCTCATCCCCGCCTCGCTCCTCTATTGGGATGTCGCTCCCGGTCCTCGCCTCAAGGTCGAATGTGGAAGCCGGCGCGGCGACGTAGAAATGTATCCCGCTCTCTTTCGCAAGGACTGCCTTCTCATAGGTCCCTATCTTGTTCGCAACGTCGCCGTTCGCCGCAATCCGGTCCGCGCCGACTATGACAATGTCCACTTCGCGGCGCCGCATGAAGTAGCCGGCCGCGTTGTCGGCTATCACCGCATGATCAATGCCGCATTGTGACAGCTCCCAAGCCGTCAGCTTCGCGCCCTGGAGCCTCGGCCTAGTCTCGTCAACCCAGACGAAGAACTTCCTGCCTTTCTCATGCGCGACGTACATCGGGGCTGTGGCCGTGCCGTAGTCCACGCACGCCAGCCATCCGGCATTACAGTGCGTCAGGACCCGCATGCCGTCCTTAATCAGCCGCTGGCCAAATTCGCCTATTTTCCTGCAGCGTTCGACCGAGGCGTCCGCGTATGAGGATGCGACGGCAGCCGCGTTAGAGCCGTTATAGCGCTTTCTGAAAAATCCGATGGCGTCAAAGAGGTCGTGGGCGGTCGGACGTGTAGCGCCTAACTCGCGTTCGGCAACGTCAATAGAAACGCCGGCTGATACAGCCTGCGCCATCCCATAGCACGCGGTCGCGCCGATGGCCGGCGCGCCCCGAATTGTCATGTTTTTGATGGCGTCGGCGGTTTCAAGGTAAGTCTTGCATTCGTGTATCTTGAATTCATGCGGGAGCCTTAGCTGGTCAATCATCCTGACAATATTGCCCTCCATCCAGACCGTCCTATAGGATTTTCCGTTGACTTTCATCGTTTGAAACAAACCCTCTGATTACCCATTTGGCTTCATGATTAAAGAACCTGCAATAAATAGTCCCGCAGACCCTCCGAATTTTGAAACAAAGCAAAATCCTTTCTTTGATTTTTATACTAAGTCGTCAAATTCATTACTTCATTTTTTTTGAGAGGTGGTTTTAAGATGCGTGTATTGGTGAAGAAGATTAGGTATGTGAAGGGCATTCCCGAGGAGCTGACCGACAAGGCGGTTGCGGCCGGAGAGCTGCGCCGCGGGAGCGTGGTCGGGCTTGACGTCTCCTTTGTGGAGTTCGGGAAGGACTGCCTTATAGAGCTTTACATCCATCGCGAGGGCGACGAGCTCCTTGTCGTGCCAGGCGCGTCATTGATTGTCGAAGACTCCGGTTCGATTTACCACATCCTCGAGGGAACAGTCCCTGCGAACGAAAGCGGTTTGGCCGGGCATGCCAAGAGGCCTCAATTATCCAGCGATGATGAGGTATCCATCATCGAGACGTGCCGCACGAGGAGGACGGGCCCCGTCGGCTCGTGCGGTTGACTTTATCGGGCGTCAGGCGCTCGTATCATCGGTCCTGGCTTTTCAGAGGAGCATTGCCATTACGAGCGTGTCGTGATAGCGGCCGTTGATTTTGAAGGACTTTTCCTTCACGCCTTCCTCTTTGAAGCCTTTCCTGCGGTAGAGCCTTAAGGCCCGGGTATTGCCGGCCACGACTTCGAATTCGACGCGTTTGATTCCCCGCTTCCTGCCTTCCGAAATAATCCTGTCTATCGCCTTAGCGCCTGCGCCCATGCCCCAGCACTCCCTATCGATGCTTATTCCGAATTCCGCGACGTGGGCCTGCTTGCCGTCTTTTTTCCGGGGCGTAAGGCAGACCGAGCCGGCAAGGATGCCGTTGACGATGATTGCGTAAAGCAGTGCGTTGCCTTTTTTGCATTGCTCGTAGAATTCCACCGTTGACTTCATTGACACCGGCGGTATCAGGTTTAGAAAACGGGCCACCTGCGGGTGATTCACGATTTCGTTGAGGCGCGTAAGGTCCTTACTCCCGACACTTCGGAATGTGATTAAAGGCGGTTTTGCCATGTCGCTCATTTCTGAATACTACTGTGAATTTCGCGTTTTAAACAAGCGATTGCCAGATAGCGACAGATGTTTTATTGCGCAAATCGCATAGTATTCTCGTTCTCAACATGAGCAAAGTAAAGGACATCAGGCTGGCCGCTCAGGGCGCGCTGAAGGTCGACTGGGCCGAAAGCCACATGCCGGTCTTGATGGAAATCAGGAAGCAGTTTACGGCCAAGAAGCCTCTCAGAGGCGTCACGGTCGGTTTCGCGTTGCACGTCACAAAGGAGACTGCAGTCCTTGTGCGCACTCTAGTCGCCGGCGGGGCGAGGGTCGCCATAGCCGGATGCAACCCGCTCTCCACGCAGGACGACGTTGCGGCAGCCCTTGCGAAGGAGGGCGTCGACGTATACGCCTGGCGGGGCCAGTCTGCCAAGGAGTATTACGAGAACCTGAACAAGGTGCTCGACCATAAGCCGCAGATTACGATTGACGACGGCGGGGACTTGGTTTTCACGATACACAAGCACCGTCGCGAGCTTCTGTCCGTGGTGAAGGGCGGCTGTGAAGAGACCACTACCGGCGTCATCCGACTGCGCGCCATGGAAAAAGACAACGCCTTGGAATACGCGGTCATAGCGACCAACGACGCCGACACCAAGCACATGTTCGACAACCATTACGGCACGGGCCAGTCCACGCTCGACGGCATATTGCGGTCTACCAACATACTGTTCTCGGGCAAGACCGTGGTCGTGGCCGGCTACGGGTGGTGCGGGAAGGGCATTGCGATGCGCTCGCAGGGCATGGGCGCGAACGTCATCGTCTGCGAGGTCGACCCGGTCAAGGCATTGCAGGCCGCGATGGACGGCTACCGTGTCATGCCGATGGATTCGGCCAGCAGCATAGGCGACATTTTCATCACCGCCACGGGCGACATTGACATCATCTGCGAGCGGCATATCAGGAAAATGAAGGACGGCGCGGTACTTGCGAATTCCGGTCATTTCAACGTGGAAATAGTCGTCCCGGATTTGGAGAAGCTTTCAGCCGGAAAAAAAGTCATGCGGGATAACGTAGTCATGTACACGCTGAAGGGCGGAAAGAGGATTTACCTGCTTGCCGAAGGAAGGCTTGTAAACCTTGCGGCAGCCGAAGGCCATCCTTCCGAGGTGATGGACATGAGTTTTGCCGACCAGGCGTTGTCTTGTGCGTATATAAACAAGAATAAGCTTGCTCCCGGCGTTTATCCCGTGCCTGTTGAGATTGATTCCCTGGTTGCGAAGATGAAGCTTGCGACCATGGGCATCCGGATTGACTCGCTTACTGCAAGGCAGAAGGAGTATCTTTCCGGCTGGGAAGAAGGGACCTGAAGCCTCCTATATACTGTAATATCTACATCATAAAACTTTTTTTAAACGCATAATCCATGTATTATTCCACAGAATGGACAAGACACTGATAGGGGACTACCTAGGAACGACAGAAGAATACCTCGCAGGAGACGGAACATACACCGAAGACGGGAAGATATACGCGGCCGTAATAGGCGAGAAGATAATGGACCCGGACAGGCACAGCGTCGCAGTAAAGGGGAAACCCATGCCCGACATAAAGCCCGGCCAAATCGTATTCGGCGAAGTCCAGGGAGCGCGCAAGAACATGGTCAACGTCATCGTATCCAAGATAGAAGGCCTTAAGGAGTCAATCGAGTTCAAGACGGGCCTTTACGTCTCGAACGTCTCGAACAGCTACGTCGAGAAGGTCGAGGAGATGTTCGGCATCGGCGACATAGTCAAAGCCAGAATCCTGAAGATAGACAACGACCTCGTGGACATCGAGACACGGGGCGACTTTGGCGTCGTAAAGGCGTTCTGCAGGGTATGCCGGACGCCGCTGGAGAAGAAGGACGACATCAACATGGAATGCCCGTCCTGCAAGCACAAGGAAAAGCGCAAAATCGCGGCAGACTACGGAAACGTCGCACAACTCTAACGGGGGACATGAAATGGAAATAAAGATAATTGAAAACAAAAAAGACGTTGTTGAAATAGAATTCGACGACAAGACTCTGCCCGCAGTCCTCGTCAAGGAACTCTCCAAGGGGGGCGTGGACGCCTACGTCTACGAAAAACACCCGCTGTTCCCGGGCTACCGGCTCCATATCGCAGGGGAAGACCCGATTAAAAAACTCAAAAAAGCGATAAACACAATCGAGGGCGACTGGGAAGAAATCAAGAAAGAGCTCCTAAAAGGCCTTAAGGGAGGCTGAAATTGAAAAGTCCGACAGTCGAGCGGTGCATAGAAACGCGCTTCTTCAAGAAGCACAGGAAGCACATGCCGGCAGTCATCAACATAACGCCGCAGGAAGATGCGGCCGTTGAAAAGCCCGGCAGCAAGCAGGCCAGAGGCTCGTGAGGCGCAAGTAATATCCCGATTAAATAAAAATGGAAGCAATAAAGGGCATGGCGAATCTGATACTCCATGAAAAGCCGGCAGGCGTCATTCTAAGCCTGAAGGGTTCGAAGGGCAAATACGCGTCGGTACTCGCCAAGGAGACCAACTGCACCTACACTCACATACTAAAAGTACTGAACCAGATGCAGGAGTTCGGCGTAGTGCGCTTCAAGAAGGAGGGCCGGACTAAAATCGTCGAGCTGACCGACAAGGGAATGGACATAGCGCACGAGCTTGAGGGATTGGTCCGGCAGCTTGACAAGGCATCGGAAGACCGCAGGGAGCCGGCTGAGACATCCGAGCCGCAGCAATGATGAGGCATAACATTACGCATATACTGTCGTTGCCGTTCCTGTCCATCGCATTTGCCGGCAGTGTGAGCGCATTGGACCCGGAAGCCGTCATGTCTTCCATCCCGCCGGGCATGCTCCCCGTAGCCGCGGTCGGGCTGCTTCTTATCCTGTTGTTCGCGTACTCCTACAAGCTGCAGAAGGATAATCTGCGCCTGAAAGAGGAGGCTGCGCGTTACAAGAGCAAGCTTGCGGAATACGTCAGCATGCACGAGGAGCACATCGAGCCGGCAAAGAAGATACCCGAAAAAAGCGAGATTGCCGCCGTGAGCTCGCAGAAGGTCGCCGAGGACTCCAAGGCCACCATGCGCGAGCAGTATACCAAGCGATTGTACTGGGACCGGCTTGAGTCCACGATACGAAAATCCGCGGCGTCCGATCTTACCGTGCTTGATGCGAAAAAGCGCGACATAGACGATATCATACAAATAACCAAGCGCAAGCGCGTAAGCGGCGAGATAGACGAAAACAGCTACGGCGAAATCATGACCCAGAAACAGAAGGAATTAATCGAGCTTGAGGCGAGAATCAGCAAGCTGAAAAAGAGCGGAGATTCTAAAGAGTGAGCTGTTGCCCCTCCATCGCGTCATCCTGCTTCCTCTTCCGGGCTGTCGATACGAGCATGTTCCACGCGAACCCCACCCTGTCCAGATACGCCGTGAAAGTCAAAGACTCGGACAAGACCAGCCCCCGCCCCTTGCCAAGGCCCGCCTTGAACTCCCGTTCGCGCTTCAGCAATCCGAGCCTTACGAGCTTGGGTATGACCTTGTTCTCCAGCGTGGACTTGCTGACCGCGTTGTCCTTCATGAACTTGCCGATGTCCTTCTTGCCTACATAGCCCTTCGTCAATATTAAATCCATCAGCTTGCAGGAGACCGCATGGTAGGTCGGCTGGTACTTTTTCGGAAAAATGAAGTCCAAGACGTCCGAAACGTTCCAGAACACGGTCTTGTCCAAACCCCCCTTCGCTTTAACGTCCCTGCCGTAGTGCGAAGGCAGCCACAGGCTCTCGCCCGACGGAATGCCCCCGCTGGAAGGCGGCCGTGGATTGGGATTCCCCCCTCTTGCCATCAGGATACTATTAAAAAGCAACAAAGAAAAATAACAGTACCAATGGAGCAGTCGTGCGTTCTCGTCAGGTACGGCGAGATAGCCCTCAAGGGCGGCAACAAGGGCATGTTCGAACGAAGGCTGAAAGACAACATCAAAAAAATGCTTGAGAGAGACGGCATCGGCGAATGCACGATTGAGCGCATTTCAGGACGCTTCGTCCTTAACGCCAAAAACCCTAATGCAGCATCATCCGCGGCCCGTGTGTTCGGCGTGACGTCAGCCAGTCCCGCATTGAAGATACGGCCGGCTCTTGAGGACATCAAGGCTGCCGCTCTTGAAATAATCCGGGATGTGAAACCCTCTTCCTTCAGGGTTACGGCAGGCAGGCTTGACAAGACATTCAGGATGACTTCAGTAGAAGTCAACAACACCGTCGGCGGATACCTCAAAGATGAGACCGGCTGCACTGTCAGGCTCAGGGGCGCGGAACTCGACATCGGTATCGACCTGGCCAAGGACGGCGCCTACATCCATACGCATAGAATCGAGGGCGTCGGCGGCCTGCCGGTCGGAGTCTCAGGGAAAGTATTATGCCTTTTCTCAGGCGGCATAGACAGCCCAGTAGCGGCCTACCTTGCCTTAAAGCGCGGCTGCGACGTGACATTACTACATTTCATCCACGACGAGAAAAACCCAAAGCCGGGCAAAATCCAGGAACTCCAGGAAAAGCTTGCGGCATACCACCCATCCATAAAGCTACTCTACATACCGACAGGTAAAATCGAAAAAGACCTCGTCATGAACGCCCAGTCCAAATACCGCATAATATTGCTAAGAAGAATCTTCATGCGAATAGCAAGCAGGCTATGCCATAAAACCGGCGCAAAGGCGATAGTCACCGGCGACAACATCGGCCAGGTTGCATCACAAACCCTCGACAACCTCAACGTCATAGACGAAGCGGCAGGCGTGCTGACGATACGGCCGCTCGCAGGATTTGACAAAAGGGAAATCATAGACATCGCGAACAAAATCGGGACATACGAAACCTCGATACAACAATACACCGACTGCTGCAACTTCCTCCTCCCGCAGCACCCGGAAACAAAGGCAGACCTTGCGACAGTAAAAAAGATAGAAGAACAACTGGATGAGACGCTCATAGAGGCGGCATTGGACAAGGGATACGAAGGATGATGCGATTAAACCTTGGAGCAGCACAGTCTGACTATGAACAATAAACAAAGTAATACAAAAGGAAAAGAGGAGGATAAATACTCTATATTGGCAATCCTAGTAGGAGTTGCTTTGACGTACTTTATATTCCTGTCTGGTTTATTCTCATATTATATAGAAAAAGATTTAGGTGGTCTCATTGATGTATTCCCAGGTAACCTTGTTGGCATTATCTTTTCATTTTCATTTTTGATATCTCTCATCACTGATTACAATTTTAATAGAATATTAAAGAGAGCTATTGTTGGAGGTATTTTATCTTGTTTTATGACCTCGTTTGTTTGGTCGTTAATTGTCCTCATATCCCTTGGTAATATTATGAGATGAATCTAAGACCTGGGGGCAGACGAGTAGTTAAGTTTAAATTAGTCTTTTCAAGAGTACCTTGAATCCAAGATGTATGAAAGTGCTCAGGGAACATTAATCATTGGTGCTCCCGTATGCGGTATGAATGGTATTTTTTATTGTCTGGTTAGACCTTTTTAAGCGAATAACCCCTATTGATTAGAATTAAATTCCGTATGGGAGTTTAAGCAGGGTATCGAAGGCGCGTTGCATGGAAATCGTAAGCAGTTGTTGTTGTCCGGGAAGCTTTTTACGCCCGCAGTCGGGCGTCTGTTCCAGCGTTTGCCGTAGATCCCTTGTGCCTCGCCCTTTCGTCTTGCATGCTCCTAGATAATTTCCGTTGGTGTTAAAATGCTTTCATTCCTTTTTTACGCAAGTCTTGCTTTGCTTTTGCTTGGGTCAGCTTGGCCGCTGGTTTTCGGCCGTTTGGGCGGCAGGGTGTCGCGGAGCATGTCCTTCCTGTTCGCGGTTGCAGGTTCTGTTTTGATGTTCGCGTTTTCGGCCTTGGTTTTGTACGGCAATTTGGGTTTGCGTTTGCCCGGTTTTGGGATGCTGCCCGGCTTTGGTTTGTCTTTTTTCGTGGACCGCCTTTCGGCCTTTTTCATGCTGGCGATTTCTTTTGTGTCGGGTTGCGTCGGCGTGTATTCCATCGCTTATGCGGAGCACGGCGTTCATGAGAAGCGCAAGAGCGTGCTGGCTTCTCTCCTGAGCGTATTCGTCTTGTCCATGATTCTTGTCGTCGCGTCCGACAACACGTTCTCCTTCATGTTCTTCTGGGAGGCGATGTCGCTCGCATCCTTCCTGCTGGTGGTCTATGACTATGAGAAGCCTGAATCCCGAAGGGCCGGCATATTCTATTTCGTGATGACGCAGCTTTCCACCGTGTTCCTGCTTGCGGCTTTCCTCATGCTTTACGGCCACAGCGGCTCGTTCGCAATCCAGCCCATGCCTTATCTAAGTTCGCGCGTCATGACTGTTGTCTTCCTGCTTTTGTTCGCCGGCTTCGGGGTTAAGGCCGGCGTCATACCCTTCCACAAGTGGCTGCCTTATGCGCATCCCGCAAGTCCTTCCAACATCTCGGCGTTGATGTCCGGCGTGATGATAAAGGTTGCGGTCTACGGCCTGATGCGCTTCGTCCTGGACGTCCTTGCGCCGGATTCGTGGTGGGGCACGTTCATACTGCTTGCCGGCACCGTTTCAGCGTTCCTCGGGGTGATATACGCGCTCAAGGAGCACGACATCAAAAGGCTGCTCGCGTACCACAGCATAGAGAACATCGGTATCATACTCATCGGCTTTGGCGCATGCATACTCTTTCGGAGCTACGGCCTTCCTGAAATCGCATTCCTCGCGCTCGCAGGCTCGCTCTTCCACGTGCTGAACCATGCGGTCTTCAAGAGCCTTCTTTTCCTTACTGCCGGCTCGGTCGTCGAGGCCGCGAAGACGCGGAACATCGAGGAGATGGGCGGGCTCGCAAGGCGCATGCCTTACACCGCGCTGTTCTTCCTCGTAGGTTCAGTCTCGATATCAGCTCTGCCGCCGTTCAACGGTTTCGCAAGCGAGCTGTTGATATTCCAGGCCCTGTTGCAGTCGTACCTCATCGGCAGCAAGGTAATCCAGCTTGTGATGATGCTCTGCCTTTCGGCTTTCGCGCTCACCAGCGCGCTGGCCGCAGCCTGCTTTGTCAAGGCGTTCGGGATAACCTTCCTCGCAGCC
Organism: Candidatus Altarchaeota archaeon; assembly: GCA_028712125.1. Classification (GTDB taxonomy): domain Archaea; phylum Altiarchaeota; class Altiarchaeia; order IMC4; family SCGC-AAA252-I15; genus VGJA01. The sequence continues at coordinate 41,678 of JAQTQS010000001.1, read as the reverse complement.
CCGAGGTCCGAGTGCGCGAAAAAGGCGGTGGAAGCTCCGTTGCCGATGCTCGCCGGGCCGCTGGTTCTTGCATTGTCGTGCGCGCTGCTCGGTTTGTTTTCCCCGCAGCTTTTCGCGCTTGCCGGATTTAATGTGCCCATGCCTGACATGCTCGTAATAGGGCTGCTCATGCTTGCGTCATTTGCAGTGGTCTATTTATTTGTCCGCGTTTTCTCTAACAACGCGTCGAGGGTAGCCGAGACGTGGGGCTGCGGCATTCTCTCGCAGGACAGCCGCATGGAGTATACCGCTTCCGGTTTTTCAGAGCCGGTCGTCACTATTTTCAAGCCCATTTACCATACCAAAAAGGAAAGCCACAATCTGTTCTACGACCTCCACAAGGTAATCTTCCGCTCGGGCAGGGGCGAAATCAAGCTCATGCGCTTCTTCGAGGAGTATCTGTACCTGCCGGTCGCGCGTCTCGGGGAATTGGTTTCAAAGGCGTTCAACCGGCTTGAGAACGGGAGCCTCGACTCCTACATCGCCTACAGCTTCATAGCGGTGGTATTGTTCATCGTGATACTGGGGTGGTACGCATGAACCACTCCTTCATCGCCTATGCGCTAGTCAACACGGCGTTCGCGCTCGCATTCTCGCCGCTGTTCGTAAGCATGATAAAGAAGGTGAAGGCGTTCACCCAGGGCCGGCAGGGTCCGCCGCTGCTCCAATTCTACTACATCATCGCGAAGCTTTTCCGAAAGGAGCGCGTGTACTCCTCCAACTCGTCGTGGCTCATGCGGGCGACGCCTTATATCGTCATATCGTCGACGCTGGCCGCAACACTCTTCGTCCCATTCCTGTTCATACCATCGCCGATGGCGGGCATCGGCAAGATCATACTGCTGAAATACAACCTTGCGGCCGGGAGGTTCTTCATGGCCCTCGCGGGTTTGGACGCCGGCAGCACGTTCGGGGGCATGGGGAGCTCGCGGGAGATGAGCATTTCCGCGGTAATCGAGCCGATAACTATCATCGCCTTTGCAGCCCTCGCGTTCACGCTCAACACCACGAGCATACACGAGATGTTCGAGAGGACGTCTTCCTCAGTGCCCTTCCTAAATCCGGCAGTCGTCCTCATCTCGGTGTCGCTGTTCCTCATCCTCATCGTTGAGACCGCGCGCATTCCCATAGACAACCCCGAAACCCACCTCGAGCTGACGATGATACACGAGGCGATGCTCCTCGAGTACTCGGGACGCGACCTTGCGCTGATGGAAGTTGCGCACGCGCTCAAGCAGACGCTCCTGATGGGCATACTCATCAACATCCTCCTCCCGTTCGGGCTGTCGCAAGGGCTTGCCGCAGGCGGCATTATCGTCGCCGCGGTTCTGTTCATAGCGAAGGCTTCGCTCCTTTCGGTCCTTGTCGGGCTTTTCGAGTCTTCGCTCGCCAAGTTCAGGCTGTTCAGCCTGCCCGGCCTGTTCGCAATGGTGTTCTTCCTCTCTTCGGTAACCATACTACTGGAGGTGTTCAAATGACCAGCGTTCCGGTCGAGGGCGCGATAGAAGTCCTCCTGGCCCTCGTGCTCGTGACCGGCGCGTTCATCGTGACCCGCCGGGACCTCTTGTCATTGGTTTCGACCTACGCAACGCAGTCGCTCCTTCTGGCATTGCTCGCGCTTTCCCTCTACCTCGGCCAGGGCGGTCGCCTCCTATTGTACCTTGCAGTCCTGACTTTTGCCAGCAAGGTCGTCGCAATCCCCTATGTGATACGCAGGGTGCAGAGGAAGATCAGCATACGCCGGGACATAGAGTTCCATTACATCGGCCCGGTCGGCTCAATTTTCGTGACGCTTGTGCTGGTGCTCATTGTCTACGGCTCCTTTTCAGTGATACTCCGGGAGTTCTCGCTCAGCAACCTTTTCTACCTCGGCGCGGTCTTCGGCATATCGCTCTCGCTTATGGGCATGATGGTCACGTTCAGCAGGACGAAGATAGTCACCAAGATACTGGGCTACCTGATGATTGAGAACGGCGTACTATTGTTCAGCATATTCCTCATCGAGCTCCCGTTCATCATAGAGGTCCTTGTCATGATAGACCTGATAATGCTGGTGCTGCTTGCGGCGGTGCTGGCAATCGGCATAGACTCAAGCATCGAAGAGTTCCAGAACCGGCTCCGCAGGCTGGGCGTGCTCTTCAGGGAGGACGATTAAGAATGCTGCAATACTACGTTGTGTCAAGCCTGCTGGCGCTGATTGCGCTCTCGCTCGCCCGCTCCTGCCGGACGATGAACGCGCTCTCCATAGCCCACTCCGCAGCCTACCTCGCGTTATCGCTCTACGCACTCCTATACGCAGGCCTCCCGGAGTACTACTCCGCGGAGCAATACCTCTTCATCGACCACCTGGGCGCCTATGAGATACTCATCGCCGCGGCCATATTCCTGCTTGCGGCAGTCTACTCCGGCGGCTACGTAGAAAGCCTCGCCCGCCACGGGGAATTCGGCAAGGGCAGCATCAAGCTCTTCTATATAGGCTTCAACATACTGCTCTTCGTCACGGCCATGGCTTTCATGTCAAACAACCTCGCATTGTTCTGGATTTTCACCGAGCTTACGACCTTCTTCTCAGCCCTTCTCATAGCGATACGAAACTCCCGTAAGAACATAGACGCGTCGCTCAAGTACATATTCGTGACATCCATAGCCATGCTCTTCTCGTTCATAGGCCTGATATTCCTCTTCGCTTTCACCCAGCGTTATTTCAGCGCCGGCACCCTGACGTGGAGCGTTCTAATGCTTCACGCGCAGGCGCTCCCCCAAAACATCATGATGGTTGTATTCGCATTCACCTTCATCGGCTTCGCAGCGAAGGCGGGCATCGCGCCCTTCCACACTTGGCTTCCCCACGCCCACTCCAAGGCGCCATCCCAGATAAGCGCGGTATTGTCCGCGGTACTCCTCAATGTCGGGCTATACGGCATACTGAGGATGTACTCGATAGCCCGCCAGACAATGGCCGCAGGCATGATATCAAGCCTTCTCATAGCATTCGGCCTTTTGAGCATATTGATTGCCGCATTCAGCATGCTCCAGCAGAAGAACCTGAAGCGGCTTATAGCATTCTCAAGCATCGAGAACATGGGCTTGATTCTCATGGGCGTAGGCATTGGGACGCCGCTGTCAATCTTCTGGGCGCTCTTCCACACGCTCGCCCACTCCCTCACAAAGGCCCTGATATTCCTCTCGGCCGGGATACTGCACAGCCAGTACGCGAGCAGCAGGATAGAGCGCATGAAAGACCTGTTCAGGCTGCAGCCGCTGGCCTCATGGTGCCTGATTATCGGAAGCGCGGCCATAACCGGCATGCCGCCCTCCATGGTGTTCCTCTCGAAGCTGTCGCTCCTCATCCAGATAGGGGGTGCCTCGCCGATACTCCTCGCTATCGTGCTCCTGCTATTCCTCGCAGCGTCGTCGGCCTTCGCGATATTCCTCCTGACCGCGTTCTCCCAGACGGGGGGCGAGCACGCGCAGGAGAAGCCATACGCAATTACCGCCGGCATGAAGATATCGCTTGCAGTCCTCGTGGTCGTAATCATCGCCGTCGGCCTTTACTTCCCGGACTTTCTTGAAAACTCGCTCAACACAATCGCTACTGAACTCGGGTTTCAGGTGACATGAATGGACGAACTTAAAAGACGCATAGAAAGCCTGCTGGAAGGCGGGATATCGGGGATACGGGCCGGCAGGAACGGCGAGCTGTACGCGAACGTCCATGAAGGCGCGTTCGACAGCACAATCCAGACGTTGTCCAAAGAGAGCTTCATACTAATCAGCCTGTTCTGCGTCCAAGGTTTCGAAGGCCGCGCATCCTTCACGCTGCTCTACGTCTTTGAAAAGCGCGGCGCTCCTGAAATTCTCGTCCTTGCGCGCGATGCGGCCGGCGGCAGGGCGTCGTCCATCGCCGAAACGTTCCCGTCGGCATGCTGGTACGAGCGGGAGATTCGCGACGGCTTCGGAGTAGAGTTCGAGGACGCATTCGACAAACGGCGGCTTTTCCTGCACGAAGGTTATCCCGAGAACTTCCACCCCCTGCTTAAATCCTTCAAGAACGCAGACATACAAACCAATGCGAATATACCTCCCGAACAGGAATACAAATTCAAAAAAGTCGAAGGCGAAGGAGTATACGAAATCCCAGTAGGCCCCGTGCACGCTGGCATAATCGAGCCCGGCCATTTCCGGTTCAGCGTCATCGGGGAGACCATCTTCAACCTTGAGGTGCGCATGTTCTACACCCACCGGGGGATTGAAAAGCTGGCCGAAGGCCTGCGGCCGCAGGACTGCGTCAGAATCTCGGAGTCAATCAGCGGCGACGAGACTGTCACGAACTCGGTCGCGTATTGCACGGCGGTGGAGAAAATATCCGGGATTGCCGTGCCTGAGAGAGCGCAATACCTTCGCACAATACTACTGGAGATGGAGCGCATGTACTCGCTGCTCGGCGACGTTGCCGGCATCATAACCGATGTCGCATACCCGGCCGGGGCGAGCGATTTCTACGTCCTGCGCGAGGAGGCGCTGCGCCAGAACGAAAGGCTCACAGGCTCTAGGTTCATGAAAAACGCCATAACGATAGGCGGGCTTGCAAGAGACATCGACGATTCGCGCCTCAGGGAAACATCCCTATTCATTGACTCCTTCACAGGCCGGCTCGCCAAAGCCGCCGAACACTGCAAATCCCACACGACAGTCATAGACCGCCTTGAAAAGACGGGCTTAATCAAAAAAGAGCTAATCGAGCCGCTCAACCTGACCGGCCCGATAGCCCGAGCGTCAGGAACGCCGGCAGACACGCGCATAGACCACCCCTACGGCACTTACGGCGCAATCAAGCCGGACTTGAAGACTTCCGACGGCGGCGACGTCCTCTCAAGGTTCGAGCTCAAGCTCCACGAGATAAACGATTCTGCAAGAATCATAAAAAAGTCGATAAAGGAAATGCCGGAAGGCGAAATATTATCCCTGCAGCCGGTAGCTGACGGCCACGCGCTCGCGCTCGTGGAATCAGCACGCGGCCAGAATCTCCACTACGTGTCCATCAAAGACGGCCTGATAGACCGCTATAAGATACGGACGGCGTCCTACTGCAACTGGCAGGCGATAGAGCACGCGGTCCTCGGGAACATTGTGCCGGACTTCCCGCTCATAAACAAGAGCCTAAACCTCTCATACGCAGGATGCGACCTTTAGATAAAATGGAAAACACGCTAGCAAGGCTATTAAGGCCGAAGAAGACGGAATCGTTCGCAATCAGTGACGGGGAATTCGAACGACTCGGCATCAAGCTGAAAAAGGAAGCGGACGCTATATTCGGCCGCAGCCTCGCAATACGCGAGCTTGACACCGGAAGCGACAACGCAGCGGAGATAGAGCTAGTTAACCTGACAACGCCGCACTACGACATCGAACGCTATGGCATAACCTTCGTCGCATCGCCGCGCCACGCCGACGTACTCATCGTAACCGGCGCGGTGACGCACAACATGGCAATAGCGGCCAAAAAGACATACGACGCCATGCCCGGCCCGAAGTTCGTAATCGCGGTCGGGGACGACGCATGCGACGGCGGAATCTACAAAGGCACTTATGCAGTCCTCGGCGGGGCCGACAAGATACTCCCGGTAGACCTGAAGATACCCGGCAACCCCCCGACGCCGAAACAGATACTCACTGGCTTACTTGCGCTTGCGAAAAAAATAAGAGAAACAAGACACTAACCTACCTCAACTTTTCTTTAGGCACGTTCCTCGACTCCTGGCCGTACTTAAGCCGGCCTTCGGCATCCATCGTAACCCAGTGGGTCGAGAACAGGACGTGGCCTTTCGGCATGCCGACGCCTTTGGTTGATGCTATGTACTCCTGCCGTTTCTCTATGGTGGCGCCGTCCGGATGGAGGCGGTAAAAGTCCATGATGGATATGTCGGCACCCCTGTCCGCCATCGAGACCGTCTCAGCAGCCTTTCCCGGCCTTAAGTGCGGCCTCAAGGCTTCCCGCGCCCAAGAGCGTTACGCCAACAGGTTCCTCTCGACCTCTGCGGCGTCGGCCTTTGGTATTATCCTCCTCGCCTGGTTCATCCTGCGTGAGGCGACGGCCCCCTCCCATTGCTCGAGGTATATGAACTCCCTGCTGTAATCCCTGAATTTTATTGACGAATCCGGCGGGTGTTCCCCCTTTAGTTTTTCGAAGTCCGCCACAGCGCCGACCTCGGCGTCGGGCCTTCTTTCTATCACGCTTATCAGCTGGTCTTTATCGCCTGTCTGCCTCTCAAACGGCGGGGCGTGCGCCCTCACCTTGCCGCCCGCAGCCCTCATGCCGAGTTTGAACCTCTCATAGTACTCCTTTGAGTCGCCGCCGATGACGGACTCGACCTTCCGCTCGCTGAGAGCCTTGGAAGCATTGAGAAGCTCTCCCACGACCGGGTCCGCCATGACGTCGTCCAATTGCATGCTGCCCAGTTCGCCCAGCTTTCCGTTGACGGCCGCGGCAAGCCTCCTCTTCGTGGGGTCTGGGTATATGTCGCCGTACTTTGCAAGGTCGTCCCTAATAGTCTCGAAAAACCGCCTGGCTACATCGGGTTTGGGGTCGTTCATAATAAGGCCGGCATGGAGAATCATCCCGAACGCGCCCCCCATCCATCCCAGCCGGTTGTCCTGCGATTCGACTTCTCTTAGAATAGCGAGCCCTTTTGGCCCGACGGTGTCTGCCGACAGGCCGAGGCTTTCCCTCACGAACCGGAGGACGCCAACGCTTAACCCGCTTCTCTTGCGCTCGCTGTCCGCAACCGAGGAAAACCCGATGCCGTCCGGGAAATTGCTCTTCAAGACCTCGTCAACCCTGCCGTCAAGCCTTGAGACAAACTCCCCCCTCGGCTCGACGCGCCTGACAGATGCCATACAATAAGATACAGGCCGGACGGTTTAATATACCCCCATGGAAAGGCGAAAGCGAGTCAAAGCCATATGCGAACTCCTATAAAGCCAAATCGCGCGTCACGCCGCCGTGCATGCTTATTAACATTAACCCCATGTATATTATTGATGGCGCAAGAGCAGAGAAGGCAGATAAAGGTCAGCCCGACGGGACCTGACGCCCAAGTCACAGAGAAAGTTGCAGCTCTTGGGGTCGCACCCCGCATGCAATCGTTAGCTGAATTCGCCAACTCTCCGGACTGGGAGAAAGCATTATACTTCATAGCCCACACTCGCCTGAATAACCGCCCGCGGCAGCCTCTGGTGGTGGCGGTTGTCGTACCCGAGCAGGGCAGCGGCCAGCAGTTCCCACTCGACAAGGCAAGGTCCGTGAAGTATGACTACAAGATTGTTCCCGAGGGGGCGATGGAAAACCCGCCGGAAGGATCTTGGTACGTGTTTGCCGAAGCGCAATTGGACAGGCGCCTGCCCATAAAATTCAAACTAGGGACCGCCGATTTCAGGCGTTCACAGAACATCAGTCTGGCCGAGCTGGTTCAAAGAGGGCTGACGGCCGACATAATAACGCAAAGCGTGCTAAACCACTTCGACAGGGCGGTGGCAAGGCCGAAAAATCCGTTTAGTGCGGAATTCCCGTCAGGCCTGATTACCGAAGGAAGGGAAACCATGGAAAGGCTCGGACAAACATACAAGCAGGCCGGCGGCCCCTTGGACATAGCAAGGGCATTGAAACAACATGAGAGGGTGAAATAGGCGGTAAGCTTTTCCGCTGTTGCTTGGCGTCAGTCTTGCGTCTTGCATGTTACTTTCGGCCTAGCTCTCTTGTGAGCACCCTTATGGCCTCAGGCGTCCGGTTGTTGCAGTGCTCGCAGTGTATGAGTATGCTGCCTTTCTGGTTTTTTTCGAGTATGCCCTTCACAAGGCCAACCAGGCTTCTAACATCGCTCTCGCCAAACACGACGTCCGTGTCGTCTCTAACAGGGAAATCATAGGTTTTTACCCCGCGGCTTGCGAGCGCGGTCTTCGTGCCGGCCTGCATCGGCTCAAGTGAGATTATGTCGGTTATTCCCTGTTTTACCACCCAGCCGACGTTTTTCGGGTGTATCATTGACGAGCTGGTGATTGTGACATCCTTCCTCCCGCGCTCCAGCTTAACGCCATTAAAAACCGTTTTGCCTGTCAAATCAGGCTTGACAATGGCGCCTGCAACCTTGGTGTCCGGCAGGGCATCGCCCAGCAGTTTGTCCAGTTCCCTGTATGTGACGCCGTCGCCGAGCGAAACCCTGAAATAATCATCGTACCTGCGGTCGCCTCCGCCGAAGCACACGCCCGGCAGCATGCCGACACCCCTCTCGCCGGCCATCCGCTCGACGAACGACGCGCCGTCCATGCCCTCCGGCGCCCTGGCGAACACGAAATAGCCGGCATTCGGCCTGTAGGGCACCGTGCAGCCCAAGCCTTCCAGGTAGTCTGCCATGAAACTGGTCTTGTGGAAATAGCCGTCAACAATCCTGTACATGAATGCCAAATCCTCGTGGTGTTCTATCGCATTCAGCAGGGAGGACTGTGATTCCGGAGACGGTGTCTGGTTCATCTTCCCGAAGGCGTCGGCTATCCGGTCCCGTCCCGCCTCCCTGAGCAGTGCGGGTGAAAGCCTGGCATAGCCCGGCTTTGCTTTCTCGCCGTAAACCTTGCTCATGCTGGAGACGACCGTCACATTCTCGGAGGCTCCGGGGGCGTTCAGCGGGCTGTAGTTCCTCCCCACGTAACGGAGGTATTTGTAGACCTCGTCGCTTACGACATGAAGCTTCCTGTCGACGCAGTATTCAGCGAACTTCCTGACCTCGCCGTCGGGCAGTATCATGCCCTCAGGATTAGACGGCATGTTCATGAAAACGGCCTTCGTCCTCTTCGTCACAGCAGAGTCCGCCTTCTCCGGGTTGAAGACGCCGCCCTCGAACAAGTCGCAGGGAACGGGATTACAGCCCACGACACGGGCCATCGTGTACACCGTACCCCACCCCGGCCGCTGGATTAGCACATCGGAGCCGCTAAAAAGGCTTAATGTGAAACTGAGCGCGCCTGAGACCCCTTCGGTGAGATAAAGCCGGTCAGCGTCGTCCTTGGAATAGTCAGTGCCGAACTTCCTGTCCACCTCGACCAGACGCTCCCTTAAAGCCCTGGAGCCCTGCAGCAGGCGTGAGCCCGAATCCTCCATCACGGCCGGGTGCGGCGTCTCGTCAAAAAACCGCATAACATCCTGCGGAGCAGGGTCCGGCTTGCTTATCGTAAGAAGGCGTTTTGCGCCAAGATTCCTCACCTTCAACTCCCAAGTAGATATGGGGTCGACCAAACCCTGAATCGACAGCTGGCCGTCCAACTGCCCGCGCGCGATAATCTCCCCTGCCGGTCTATGCACTTCCCTTTTCAATGTAAACAATTACGCAGGACTGGCAGAAAAATGCCGGAAAGCACCCGCAAGCGATGACAACCATCAAGGCCAAGATAGTAAACCAACCGGGACATCCCCCCCTACTCATAGTTCATTCACGAAACCCGCCTAATAAATCCGTTAATACAATAGAATAAACAAGAAACCCAGATGAAAATCCAGCTCTACATGTGCGGAGAAGGCCTCGGCCACACGTCCAGATGCCTAGCTCTCGGGAAGGAACTGCTGAACGCCGGCCATGAACTGACCTTCCACGCCTACGGCTCCTCCAAAAGCCATATAGAAAAGAACGGCTATCCGGCCATCGAAATACCCTCGGAGATAAAGCTCATCGGTAAAGCAGGCTCCCTCGACATAAACGAGAGCATGAAGGCCTCCATAACGGATATGGAGCCGCTCGGCCTGCCCAAGGTGATAAACCAGGTGCGGGAAGGCCGGCCCGACATGCTCATCTCAGACAGCTATTTCCTTGCGATAATCGCGGCGAAGCTGCAGGGCGTCCCAGCCTATCTCATTGCAAACCAGACCAACACCTACAAGTTCTTCGAGAACCGCGGCGTGAGCGCGGAACTCGCGGGAAAGCTCCTGCGCCATTTCATGGACGCCGTCTTCAACAACGTGCAAAAAGTAATCATCCCCGACTTTCCGCCGCCCTGGACCATCTGCAAGAGCAACGTCGAAGAGCTCGGCGAGATACTAAACTACTCAGGCCCGCTCGTCATGAACAAGCCCGAGGACGTGAAAGCCGCTGAACTAGCGCGGCCGCACGTGCTCTCGCTCGTCGGCGGATTCGGCTACAGGGAAAAACTACTAGTAAACCTCCTGGAAGTCGCGCGTGAAAACCCGAAGCTGAATTTCACCATGCTCGCAGGCCCGAATGTAAACCCGGAAAAGCTGAAAAACCACCCCAAGAACGTCACCGTAATAGACTACCTGCCGAACATAGCATCCTACCTGAAATCAACCGACGTCGTAATCGCCCCCGGCGGCCACTCAACCATGATGGAATGCATGACCTACGGCGTCCCGCTCATATCCTTCCCGGACATGAACCACAGCGAGCAGGCAAACAACGCCGAACAGCTGGATATTCTCAACGTCGGCCGGCGTCTGAGCTACCACACGCCCGCGTTCATGATAAGCGACGCAATTAAGGAACTTTTGGATGACAGCGCTGTAAGGAAAAACTGCCAGAGACTGAAGGAATACGCAAAAAGACTAGACGGGGCGAAAAATATTAAAAAGCTGATAGAAGATAAAGGAAAATAAGATTTTTTACAACTTTGGGAAACCACGATAGATTAAATTTCTGCCGTTTGAAGCTTATACTCATAGTTTAATTCTTAAGTTAAAAGAATAATCAAAATGGTTGTTTTGATAGGTGAAACCACACTAAAGAAAGTAATATCTGTTATAGCACAAGTTGCCATAGTACTTGCAATATTACTCCTTGCAAGGAGATGGCAGAAGAAAGGACAGCAAAAGGCTCAAACAGATGTAAGAAAGATATTTCAAGAGTTAGGCGGTACGTGGAGTATACAAGAGGGTAATAAAGTCATAATGGTAGAAGGTAACTATCAGGGTAGAACAATAACAATTATCCTTTCATTTGAAGGTAAAATGCAGTATGTGGCAACGGATTATATTTCTACTAGCCGATACAAGCCAACTCTTGAGATTACCCTCCCAAACAAAATGAATATTGGTGATGGCAGCACGCTAATATTCAGGAAAGGTCATGTCCATGAAGTTCGCAGTATGCCAAAATTTAAGATGACTGACTTCCAGTATTATGAAACAAATAGCAAAGCATTTGATGAAAAATTCTTTGTAAAAACCACAAACCTTACCCAAGCTCAGAATATTATGAATCCTTACAGAACTGATTTACTACTAAAGAAACTCGATAAGAACCTAAATTATACAATACTCAAAATAACTGGAAACCAAATAATATACTACGAAGACACTAGCGTTGAAAATACATTAACAAAGACCGCAATAGTAGATACACTAGATTTTCTAGTAAAATTGGTTGGCTAAATCGATATACTACGTTCTATCCTATTAATCATTGCCTCAGTATGATTCTAACACCCCCTCTATTATTGCTTTCCCTCCTCTCCCAGCGCCCTTCCGTGATAAACGAGCAGTCCCGTCAGCTCCGGGATTTTCTTAAGCAGGAGTATCTTAATCGCGGTTATGCCGGCATGGTCCTCTCCGAGGGCCTTTGATGCCTCAACGTCCGTTTTATTTTCCACTGCCACCAGCCTGAAAACGTCCTTTTCCTTCTGGGTCACCACCGGCGGCTGGAGGAATCCGTCCACCGTCCATGTGAGCTCCTGCCTGCGGGCTCTCACTGTCGGGAGTACGACTTCCACGACCTGCGTTGCCATATCCTTTTGAATCCCGTTCGACTTCATGAAGTCTGTAACAGTACCTCCCTGAAGCAGGTGGTGAAAGGCTTTGGCGTATAAGGTTGGTTCTATCTGCCCGTTTATCGCCTGCCATCGTCCCTCTGCTCCCTGCGGGGTTTGCAATCCTTCAGTGCCCAAATACTCCCTTATACTCGCCCGGGTTTTGTCCAGCATCTCTCTCTTGATGCGCTCCTGCAGGTCCGCAAGACGGACGCCCTCCCTCTTCAAACGGTCCTTCAGAGTCGTCTCGTCAATGTCAAGCTGCTCAAGGATTTGCTTGGTAGTCCTGCCGGCCCGAATTGACGCTTCAGCAACCTCGAGCGCAATCTCATTATCCCTTGTCCTGAAGTTGGTGCCCGCAGCCCGTGTAAATAGTTTTTCAAGGCCTCCCACGCTCTTGCCCACAGATTTCGCCAAATCATCCTTCCGAAGCCCCACGGCCATAAGGCGGTCAACCAATGTTACGGTGGCGGCCGCCTCATCCGCAGTCAGCCTCTTATGCGCTGTTCCATCCCGAGCTCGCATGAGGCTTGCGCCATTCCTCAGCCGTTCATGCAATTTCGCCTCGTCTACCTGAAGCATGGTAAATATCCTGCCTACGCTCCTGCCCGTCCCGACTGCCGCCTTAAAGACTTCGCTTGCGATAACATCCTTCCTGCTCTCGAAAGACATGCCTCTAGAGTCACGGATACGCCGGTCCACAGTGTCCAAAGCCCTGTCCAAGCCTTTCGCAATCTCCGGCTTATCCCAACCGGCGGCCATAAAACGCTCTATCCTCAACGTCTCGTCAGACAAGTCAACACGGCCGGCAGGCGTCTTCCTCTGGCGCATCATCGTAATAAATAAGGGGCGTTTGGTTGATAAAACCTTAAGGCTTATACCCAGCATGCCCAAAAGGTCCGTACACCCCTATCACAGCATGATTTGAAAGTTTATGGCTTCAAGAAATAATACCTCCTCCCGGCATCACCTTGACGTTTTTCAAGCCGTTATAAGCGCATAACTCTATTTCTAACAGGCAAATCCCGGCGTAAACGCCGGAAAAAAGCAGCCTGCCGCTCGGGGGGTTCACATGCCTGAAGTAGTCTCCATCCACAACCTGTCAAAGCGTTTCAACGGCCTTGCGGCCGTGGACGGCATCAGCTTCAGCGTTGAGGAGGGCGAGATTTTCGGCTTTCTGGGCCCGAACGGCGCGGGCAAGACGACGACGCTTTCCATGCTTTCCACGCTTCTTGAGCCGTCTTCCGGCGGTGCGACCGTCAACGGCTATGACATCAAGACCGACAGGGATAACGTCCGAAAGTCCATAGGAATCGTCTTCCAGGACCCCAGCCTTGACGAAGAGCTGACGGCCTATGAGAACATGGACTTCCACGGGTGGCTTTACAACGTCCCCCGCGAGGTCAGGAAAAAGAAGATACCGGAACTTCTAAAACTGGTCGAATTGGACGACCGGCAGGGCCATTTCGTCAAGACGTTCTCGGGCGGCATGAAAAGGCGCCTTGAGATAGCCCGGGGACTGCTTCACGAGCCTAAGGTGTTGTTCCTTGACGAGCCTACGTTGGGGCTCGACCCGCAGACGCGAAACCACATCTGGGATTACATCCGGCAGCTCAACAAAGAAAAACACACAACCATCATCCTTACGACGCATTACATGGAGGAGGCCGATAGATTGTGCAACCGGGTGGCTATCATAGACCACGGCCGGATTATCGCGCTTGGCACTTCCGACGAGCTGAAGGAGACCATCGGCGGCGACGTGATAACATTGGAGTCGCCGGACGGCGGGAGGCTGATGCCAGTCATCGAAAAGATGCCATGGCTTTCCTCGGCAAAGGAGCATGACGGCGTAATCACATTGAACGTAAGCGAGGCGAACAGGAACGTCATCGAGCTGATGAACCTCCTGCACGAAAACAAGATAAGCATAACGTCGCTCAAGATACACAACCCGACGCTGGAAGACGTCTTCCTCTACTACACGGGCAAGACTATACGCGAGCGCGAGGCAGACACTAACGAGGCGATGCGCATGCGCCACAGGATGTTCACAAGGAGATAAAAATGAGGGGCAGAGGAATCTACATAATCTGGCTGAGGTGGGTCAAGCGCTACCTGCGCTCTAAAAGCAGGATAGTGGGAAGCCTCGGCATGCCGTTATTCTTCCTCCTGCTCCTCGGATTCGGCCTAAACCCGAGCATACAGATGGCCGGCGTCGACAAGGGCTACTTCGGGTTCGTATCGCCGGGAATAGTCGCCATGAGCGTCCTCTTCGTCTCCATGTTCGCAGGCATACAGGTGATATGGGACAAGCAGTTCGGCTTCCTCAAGGAGACGCTAGTCGCCCCCGTCTCACGCGTTGAGATAATGATAGGACAAACCCTCGGCGGCGCCACGACATCGCTCCTGCAAGGCCTGTTAACCCTCCTCATCGCATTCCTCCTCGGAGGCGGCCTCTCATTCACCCTAACCGGATTCTTTATCGCGCTAGTATTCATGGTGCTCGTCGGCATATCCTTCACAGCCCTCGGAATAGCAATGGCCTCCAAGATGGACGACATGCACGGCTTCCAGCTCATAATGAACTTCGTAATCTTCCCCATATTCGGCCTCTCAGGCGCCCTCTTCCCGATAGAAAACGTGCCCGCCGCCATAAGGCCCCTCATATACCTCGACCCCATGACATACGGAGTCGAAGGAATACGCTACGGCCTGCTGGGCGTATCCGACATAAGCCCGGTCACAAGCTTCATATTCCTCACAAGCTTCATGCTCCTCACCATAATACTCGGACAACACCTGTTCAAGAACATCAAAGTCTGAAAAACCATGGAACTCGACGAATGCATCAAAGGACGAAGGAGCGTGCGGGCGTACACCGGCGAGAAAGTTTCGAAGGAGCAGATTGAAGCAGTCCTCGAAGCCGGCGTCTGGGCGCCCACAGGAATGGGCCGCCAGCCCTGGCGGTTCGTCATAATAGAAGACAAAAACCTTATCAAATACGTCTCAGACGAGACTAAAAAACTACTGCGCGAGATGATGCCGGATTTTGCAAAACGATTCGAAACAGAAGAAGACATCATCTGCTACAACGCACCCGTACTAATACTCATCTGCACGCAAACCGACAAAAGAACAGGCCAAGTCAACCTCCTCGACAGCGTGCTGGCCGCACAAAATATGTTCCTAAAAGCATACGAAATCGGCCTCGGAACATGCTACATGGGATTCATAGCATACCTCAACAGCAAACCAGAAATCCTCAAAAAAATCGGCATACCAGACGGATACGAACTACAAGTACCGATAATACTCGGCCACCCAAAAGGCAAGCTGGCGGGTGGGAAAAGAAACAAACCAGAGATACTGAAATGGTCTTGAGGAGGATTTAATGATTAAAAATAAATGTTAATTATGACTCGAAAACTCTGTAGACTGCCCCTCCTCTTTGTTTACGTCATATGCCTTTCTGGCTGCCTGTGCTCTGAAATAATGCCCAAGCATTACGCGCGCCCTTCGGTTGACTGCCTGAATGCCGAGAATATCGATGAATGCAAAGGGATAACCACATATTACGGTTTTGGAATCGGGCATCCGGCGATGCGTCACCCTCAAGAGTACTTAGACGTCCTCGAAAAAGAAGACCCTTTCTTTTGCCAGATATTCTCGGAATACCTGGAAAGGGAATGCTTGAAGGCGATGCAGCCTAAAGGCGGCACCCTCCAGGTTAAATGCGACAGGATAAAAGACATAAGCCATAAATGCATGTGTTACAACTACATGAACGCCACAGACAGCCTAAAATTATGTCACACGACGTTCAATTCCAGCATAATCTGCCAACGCAGTACGCCGGATGACGGCAGATACGTCTATGACGGCCATACCTACGGCTCGCAGGAGGAATGCTTTAGGGAAAACGGCAAAACCCGCAAAGACTTGAACCTCTGTGAAATTGTCACCGAAGGAGAGCCGGGTTACGAATGGACCGAGAGGAGATGCTATAAGGCAATCGCGCTAAAGACGATGAACATAACAATATGCAAGTCCCTCTACTATGAAGACGACCAAAACCTCTGCATAATGTCCGCAGCGAGGACAAAGAAAGACATCCAACTGTGCGACCTTATAAGCGAGAACGTAACGGAACGCGGCCAGCGTATACAGCCCTATACCGCAATCTGCTTAGCCGCAGTTACGGCAGACGAAAAATACTGCAGTAACATAAGCAAGGATTACAAAGAACTCTGCAGCAGGGAAGTGGGCATATCCAAAAACGACCCTACAACATGCGACGCCCTAAAAGACATATTCGACAGAGATCGTTGCTATAAGACATTCGCTCTCGCCCTCCACAAACCCGGGATATGCGATATGATAAACAAGGTGCAATCCGGACAAATGATGGTGGACGCCTGTATCGAAAGTGCTAAATCCGACACCCACTACCTGGAAGTCAACTGATATAAAAATAAGGATATGTACCAGCCAAGTTATTAGCTGCACGCCTAGTATTAAACGACCATGACAACCCCCGAAGACGCGGTCACCGCGTTCAAGGAAGGAACGGCCATGAACTGCGCGCAGGCGATACTCTCGACATACAGCCCGAAATACGGTCTTGGCCGGGCTGAAGCCCTCAGGCTTGCGCTCGCCTTCGGCGCCGGCATGGGCCGGATGGGCTTGACTTGCGGCGCGGTAACCGGCGCATTCATGGTACTAAGCCTTAAACACACATTGGGAAACGAGCCGGGCATGCAAAGGAAAGAAAACACATACGATGCAGTCAAAAAATTCAGCGAAGAATTCAAAGCCCGGAACGGCTCGCTATACTGCAAAGACCTCCTCGGCTGCGACCTAAGCACGCCAGAAGGCTTTAAAAAAGCAAGCGAAACAAACGCCATAACCACCAAATGCCCTAAATACGTCAAAGACGCAGCCGAAATACTCGAAGAAATGCTAAAGAAATAACCCTGCTGCAATAGTATATTTATTCGTCTGTTTCATATACTAAGACACCCAAAAAAACACACAATACCACAGCGCCAGTGGCGTACCGGACGTCCACCACGGCTAGGTTCAACGTCAAGACTACTTTTTCTCCTATCGGACTATCAAGCAAGGTGTTTTAATCTACTTCTTTTCAGGGAAGAATCAAGCAAGGTGTTTGTGGAAGCTCGATTTTTGTCGTTTAAGCTTATATGTCATGGATATAATAAATATTTTATGGATGGGACACCTTGGGGGTATATTCAGCAAAAAAAGAAAACTGAAGAAGCTTTAAGTCACAGTCGCAGTTTAGAACAGGAGAATGTGGAGTTGAAGGGAATTATTAAAAAATTGCTGAAGAAAAAGCCTTTAGATGATTCGGATAAAAAGTTTTTAGGAGAAACCGGCGTATTACGTTCAGAAGAATAAAAAACACGTTGGGTATATTCAGAAGCGTGGTAATCTAATATTAACATCCTAAAGCCCGTTCCTTTTCCCATCGTTCCCAGTCCTGTTTTTCTTGTTTTTCGATTTCTTTTTGTGTTTCTTTTTGTTTTTGGTTTTCGTGTTTTCTTTTAAGTCTTCCGGTGTTGAGTATGGCTTCCCATTCGTCTGCTATTTTCCTTAGGAATGAGCTGAATTGCTGGCTTTCGTGTTCATAGCTTCGTCTTTTGCTTTTGATATTCCAAGCTGTGGTTTTAGGGAATTCCCTGGTCCTGTGAATCAGTCCGAATCGGTATAGTTTGGGTATTATGTGTTTGTTGAGCGTGTTTATGCTGTAATTGTGTTGGTTGCAGAATTCGACTTTGTCTTGGTAGGTTACTTCGCCTTTTTCAACCAGGTATTCCAGGTAGTCTACTGCTATTTTATGGCATACTGGGCTGAATTCACCAGGGAACACGAACCCCAGTAAGTCGTCAATGTTCCAGCGGTAGGAGTAGTCCCATATTTTGGTTCCATACTTGCGTCCTCCTTTTTCCGGGAAATATAGGGCATGCCTTGAGGGTATGCCCTTGCCCTCATGATTGCCCACCATAGACATCACCGTATTTAGCATAAATTCTGAACCATTCCAAGCCCATGTATCGTATCCGGTCTGAAAAGATTTTGTCCAGCTCTATTTTATAGGTTTTGCCCTTGCCCCGCTCGCCGGTAACCCTGATTAAGCCGAATTTCTCCAGCTTCGGCAGTACGATAGTCGTAAGGTTCACATAGTCCGACTCGACAATATCCCTTAATCCGGTGCTTTCAACGCTTTTGGCTTCCAAGAGCGTTTTCATGAACGTGAATGCGCATTCGAACTGCTTCTTGTTAGTTTCTTCCGGGAAGAACAGTTGCATGAACTCCCAGAGCCTAATCTGCTGCTTCTCGTCAGCCCTCCTAAAGACCTCATCCTTCATGAATACGCTATCGTTTGACCTTCGGTTCATTCTCGCAAATCGCTATCCAGCTCTGAGCCATATAATCTAGGTAGTTAATCCACTTGTCGCTTAACCTAACCTCATACCGCATGAGAGTCTTATTATGCTTCTCAATCAAGCCAAGATACAGGAGCTTACGAAAGACAATGTCCCTGCTGCTCTTGCTACTACTCATCCTACCGCAAAACCTAACCCAATCATCCTGGGTATAGGGTTTGCCCTCCCGACGGTATACAATAAGCTCTTTCAAGAACTCCAAGGTAATCTCAGAAACGTAATTAGGGTGGTTGTGCCAGATGAAGGAAACAAAATCCTCAAGCCCCAGAAGCCGTTTGGACTCAAATTTCTCAACCAAGCCCCTGCGTAAGAACAACTTCTCAATACGAAGCTCATTAACCCGGTTGCTAGGCGCATTCTTGCTCATCTTCCACGTACACACGTGGACACACGACTATAAAAACGACAAGGACAACAAAACCAACTACTCTATAACGGTTCTATATACAGTTACATGTATTTCTCTATCAATCGCTGTAGTTTGTCCCTGTCAACAAGTTCTATCTTATTCCTAAAAGCCAATTCTTCGGCATTTTTTGAGTAGATGCTAGTTCCAACAACCATAGCCTTATCGCAATCATAAAACTTCTTAGATGTCACAACCTGTTGTATCGCTTCAATTCCTATGTTGCCGCCCCATTTTTTAGCCTGTACTGCAGTCTTTTCACCGTGTTTTTCGAGTATCAAATCCGCTCCATAATCACCCGATTTAGGGGTTATAGTCACCTTGTAACCCATTTTATCAAATAACCGCCCTAGAAATCTCTCAAATTCGTGTCCAGATAATGCATCAATTTCAGACATATTTACTGTTTTATTTCGAGAAAGTAACGATTTTTCAAGTTGTTTGAGGTCGTCTTCGTCATGTTTATTCATTAATGCAAGAATCACTATTTCATCGTCACACGGTAGACCTTTTGAACTCAGCAGTACTATAAATGGAGTAGTCTTCCGCAGATAGGATTCACCATAATACTCCAAAAACGCATCAATATAATCATCAAATGTAGAGGGGTTGTAAGATTTCAATTTATCCCACAGTTGTTTCGCCCCTGCATTTAGAAATTGGAAATGCAGTAGTAACCCTAAATCGTGGTAATTAATATCAAATCCTTTATTTTGTAGCAGCAGATGTAACTTTAATAATTCCCCTCGCAGATGCTCAGCATTATAGTATGATTCATTGTCTTCATACGATTTTTTTTCGTTATACGATGTTGTTTCTTCATTAACATAGAAAGGCAGGGGATTAGAATGAAAAAGAATCTCCAACGGATTTGAACATAATTCAATAGCCTTGAGATATTCCTTTTTATTAGACGCAATCAAGGACTTCTCCCAGTTATCCCATTTATTTTTCTTGGATTTCTGCTTATCATAACTTTTAATTTTATCAAGGTACCATCTTTTATGGAATATCTTATTATGTCCAATATCATCAATATACTGCTCTATCCTATCGTAATACTTCTCTGCAAAACCTTTAATATACGGTTGTTCAGAAGAATATTTTTCTAATATTTCATGAGCCTTTTCAATCCTCAAGGGAATATCGTCAGTATTGTCTATGATGTCAATGTCAAGCCCCATTGTTTCTTTTTGTTTTTGTTGTTTATCTTGCTCTTGCCTTCGCCACTCTTCAACCTCTTTTGGAGTTCCCCACTTACCCCAAAAATTAACTAATCCTTTTGCTTTTCGTTCTTTTTCAAATCTTCTCTCTCTTACAATCTCTCTTATGATATAACTTATAATGATAATAGCACTACCGGGTATGGCGAGTAATAGAAACAATGATATAAACACTACCAACACCACATCTCCAAGATCAGATGAAATAAAATAAGACAACAGAATAGCGAATAGAACAGCTAATGAAAATAACAAAAATAAGATAACAGTTACAAGCTTAAAATTTGGGATACGCCTCTCTACACCAGAATCCACAGAGTTACTCCCCGAAGCCCCTAATTCTTTCAGACCCACACCACACCTAAATAGCAATATGGAGTAGGTATAAATAATTCCTTCACTAACACCAGTTTATCCCTTGTTTTATCTGATACACATAATGCTCTGTAGTGTGGATATCCCTTACTTAACACGTACGCCGAGTTATCCAGTTTAATCTTAATATCATCTCCCTTCTATATTCTGTATCTATTTGGGGCGGGGTTTTCGTAATATACTCCTCCGCAAGACGTCTTTTTTCTATTGGCATTAGACTACTGTTAAAGTAATTTAGTATTTCGTCTACAGTTGGTATTTTGCCATTTATGCCATCAAATCTAGGGGGTAAGTTTGTCCATACAACTGCATCAAGAGAGTGAGATTTAGCCCACAAAGGTATGGAATCAGTACATTTACCGCTTTTCTTATCATCACTAGGCCAAAAGCCAATATCTTTAGGGATATCATCCTCTTTTATCCCTTCTCTATCTGCTAATGCTTTTTTTGCTCCAGTTAAATCGTTGCAATTGAGGAGTGTCCACAAAGAACGAACTAAGGTTCTACCCTCAACAATAACAAGAGTGATTCTCCCGTCTTTGGATTGTCGTGCATATTCAATCGGTAAGAAGGGGCCGTCTTCAAACCATATCCCTCTTATGGGCAGTTCCCTAGGATCCCAAACTAGAGAGCCCCAACCCAAACATGCTATTTGCATATTATTTCCCATTAGTTAAGTTACATGCGGCCTTAAATTTGCCTTTTTCGTATTATCGTATTTCGTACGATGCTAGTTTGTATTTTTTGAGTTGTACTTTTGGATAATGTCAATTTGCTTTCTCTTAATCGACAAGTCGTTTGTCGTCTAGTGTTATATTTATGGCGAGGATAG
This sequence comes from Candidatus Altarchaeota archaeon, assembly GCA_028712125.1. Taxonomy (GTDB): domain Archaea; phylum Altiarchaeota; class Altiarchaeia; order IMC4; family SCGC-AAA252-I15; genus VGJA01. The sequence goes on along the minus strand of JAQTQS010000001.1, from coordinate 20,531 downwards.
CAGGTATAGACCATACGCGGTTTAATACAGAGCGGAAGATTCATGTTAAGAGTGAGTTGAATAAGGTCCGGCTTGACATACTTAAAAGTCTGGGTTTTCATGAAGTCCGGGATCCGGGGTTTTCTCAAGGCAATGGGACTGCTTTTCTGGTAAGGAATGAGACTGGCGAGTCGGACGCCCATTTCATCCTTTGGAACATAATATACGACGAGATTCGGAAATACACTCCTAAGGTAGAATACAATCTTACGAGATTACCGGACGTTACATTCGGTTTGGATGAAGGTCGCTGGATAGCTGTGGAGGTCGAAGCCACCCGAAAAAGCGAAAAAGAGCTTATGCCTAAGATGGTTGTCTTAGGGAATTATGCTGATTACTTCTTTGTTGTCACCAACTGGGATAATTTAGAGCATTATCAAGAATACGGTGCGACTTTTACTAGGCGAACGGTTCAAGATAAAATCGCCTCATATTTTCAAGGCGATTCAAGCCTAGAATCAAAAACAAAGCACGGTTCAAGCCCGGATTCAACCAAAAGCTAACCAGCGAATAGCTTCTATTCCCTGCTAAATGCTGGACGCCCTTAACGGCTAAACCGGGCATACAGCATCGACTTCCCAAGGATAATATGTCCTACCTATCCTGACGGACGTCTATTCCCTTCGGGGTGGTTTACTCGAAAACTGTCTTATCTTCTTTAGGTAGAATATTCTATTTATGGACTATTGTGATAAATGTAAAAGTCCGGGTGTGGCAATATGGTTCAAAACAAAAGATCACTACTTAGACTTAAAAGGAGCGCAATTTGATGAATTTGTTCAGGAGCTTGAAAAACTCGATTTAAACGTAAAGGATATTGATTACAAGAATATTGAAGTAATTAGTCCAAAAGACAGAATTCGTATTACATTAATCCGGCATGAGTGTGGTCCAGAAATTATTTCTGATTTTTTAGGAGAACTTGCCAAGGCAGGCATTATTACGATAATACTAGATACCTTAAAGAAGCTGATAAAAAAGAAATCCAAAGAAAAGAAAGAAACTCCTAGATACCAGGTTTATGTATTTCAGCAATTCAATAGGCTAGAGCTTAATTCCTTTGACCAAAAAACTATCTTAACAGCATTTAAAAAAAGTAAATCTCCATGCAGAAAGTCAGCCAAAGATAAGCAATTAAAGCCAAAGTAGGATTAATGTACACCCAACCGGATACAACGTCAAGCCCTTTCGTTTGTTTCTGTAAGTCGTTTGTTTGTTCTGGTGCAACCTAGCCTCTTGATAGGTTTTGGCTTTCTCAGAGTAAGGATTCAACAGGGCATGTAGACGTTTTTTTGTTTTTAGGGCTTGCGTCTTCTATTTTTCGTTGTCTAAATACCTTACTGAAAAGGCTGAAAGAGGAGAATCAAGCAGGGTGTTTGATTCTCCTTAGTATCAAGCACAGTGCTTGATACTCCAACCCAAACCAGCGGGCTTGGAAAACGAAAAAACGCATACAGAAGCCTCGTAATAGGCTTTTATTCACTGGAATCCCTATAATATGAAGTCCCGATAAAAAGCGGGAACATCCCAATTTTACTTACGCGGGGGTGTCAGAGTTGGTCAAATGAGCAGGACTTAGGAAGCCCCTTTCTTTCTTTTTTGCGAAAAAAGAAAGAAATGCCCTTGGGTTCAAAGAAAGAAAAAACCCAAGGAACTTAAGTTATCCTGTGGCGAAGGCCTGCGCGAGTTCGAACCTCGTCCCCCGCAAGCCCCTTTCTTTCTTTTTTGCGAAAAAAGAAAGAAAGGCCCTTGGGTTCAAAGAAAGAAAAATTCAGTTTACGACTGCACAAGAGTGCTTGACTAGCGGCGTATGCCAACTTTCGCAAGCATCGTTAACCTATTCGGCCTCATGCCGGCTCGTTTCAGCACCGTCAACGCCGTGATGCGACCTGGCGTTTTTCACGTTTGATTGTTTTTTCCAATCCGTAAATTCCCTGTCCAGCGCTTTGGTTGCGGCTGTGGTGGTATGCCTGTGCAGCGTATAAATTATTATTACTGTGAGCGCCCCGGCGGCGTAGACTGCCATAATCGACTGGGTTTTTTCGTAGATGAAAGGGGCCGTCCGGAGGAAGGCCATGAAGAGCATGAAGGATAGGAGCACCATCCTCGTGCGGGCTCGGAATTCCTGCTGTCTTGCGACTACGACGAGGGCGGCGAGAACGAGGAGCACGGCGAAAGCCGTCCTGTCGGAAAGGATGTTGTTGTACTCTTCCAGCACGCTGACGGCGTCCATCTTTTCCTATGAGCGCGAAATGCCTATCGTATGTAGTTGGTGGCCTCGCCGGGGTAGTCCTCGCTCTTGCGGTTCTGCTGGTGGCCGGCTATCATCTTGGTTATCTGGCTCATCTGTTTTTCAGTGTCCTTGGCCTTTTTCTCGAGGGCTGTCATGTCCACTTCGATTCCGAGTATCTTGGTAAGCACCCGCAGCACGGCTTCTGCGGATTTTGCGTCTATTATCTGGCCGTGCGTCTCGCCCATCAGGCAGACGCCGTCTAGGCCGCTTCTTGCGCCGAGTCCGAGCAGCAGTCCGGAGGCTCCGAATATCGCGCCGTCTCCTTTGAACGTTATGTCGTATTTCTGGTGCTCCTCGACGGTTTTCTTGCTGGTTGCGGCGCCGAACACCCTTGGTTTCTGAGTGATGTTCCCGGTGGCCAGCCCGCCGAGCGTGTAGATGCGTTTGACGTTCAGTTGTTTTGCGAAGTCAATGGTCTTTTCAGCCATCTGGTACTGGCTGTCCGGGGTTATCCCCTGGAAGTCGCCCGTGAGTAGTATTACCTCCTGCGTGCCGTTGGTCCAGCTGTGGAATTCCATGTTCACGAGCTTTATCGTGCCGTCTTCCTGTATGTTCACCTGCGGGGGCAGGTACGGGGAGTGCAGTTCGGCTATCTTTTTCGCCTTGAGCTCTTCAAGCAGGTGGTCGCCGGCAAGCTTTCCGACAAGCCCGATGCCGGGCAATCCTTCTATGAGTATCGGATTTTTCAGGTCGGGTTTTTCCAGGATTGTGATGATCGAGTTTTCCATCGTTCAAATGTTTTCTTTTTTCATCCTTCTGCGGTATTCGCCGTATTTGTCGTTTGGCGAGTACCGGGCGGGGTGGGGGCTTGCAGCAATCTTTCCGCATGCCGGGCATTCAGCCTTGAGCGTGTATGTCCCGCAGGACGTGCATTTTTTCATGCTCATTGTTTCTTGAGCTCCCGGTGGAATTCGCCGGTGCCGTGTTTTTCCTCAACGTAGGCAATGCCCAAGTCCGCGGAATGCTGGAGCGCCTTTTCCGCTGTCTTGTAGTCGCGCGCCTTGACGTGTATGCGGTAGATGGGCGCCGATATGTAGCTTATGCCTATCTCCGCGTCGCTCGTATTGCCGGACATCCTCTGGAGCGACTCCTTTATGACGTCAATCCCGTCAGGCTCGTAGCTGTGCAGCTCCACATACCCGTTGATTTCGACGTACGGCGGCTTTATGCTCTTGCATGTTATCTCGACGAGCTTGGCCTTCCATTTGTCCGGAATCTTGAACCTGTCTGCCGCAGCCTTGTCCAGCGTTATGGCCTCAAGCGCCTTGTAGATGCTCGGGTATTCCAGTGTGAGTTCGCATGTGACCTTCGTCGAGATTTCCTGGAAACTGACCTTCAGTTCGGCCGCCACCATTTCGAGAATCTTTTTAGTCCGCTGCTCCTGTTTGATGTCCTGCAGCTTCTGCTTTCTCTGTGCGTCGTTAACCCTGCGCAGCGACAGGTCGATGTGGCCTCTCTCCGGGTCCACGCGAAGCACCAGCAGTACGACCTTTTGGCCCTCCTTCACGTAGTCGCGGATGTTGCGCACCCATTTGAGCGATATCTCCGACAGCGGCAGCATCCCGCGTTTGCCCGGGTATTCGTCGAGGGTTATGAACGCTCCCTGCTTGAACAGGCTTTGGACCGTGCCGAGTATAAACTCCCCTTCGTTTGGATACATCTTGGAATAATGATTCGTTTTTCGTTTAAATAAAGAGTGTTCCACGGCGTCATACATGCCTCCCCTGTCTTGGTTTTTCCCCTAGTGATTATTAAAGGCCAAGTTGTAAGTTATACTTATGACCGAAGGAAGCGAGCATATTTTCGTGGTCTTGGTCGAGAACCGGCCTGGCGTGCTCCAGCGGGTTTCGTCGCTTTTCTCCCGCAGAAGGTACAACATAGACAGCATCTCGGTCGGGCCTACGGAGAATCCGTCGATATCCCGGATGACCCTCCTCACGCGCGGTGAGGACAGGATTGTCGAGCAGATTGAGAAGCAGTTGAACAAGCTCGTCAATGTGATTAAGGTCGTAGAGCTTTCGCCCGAGACGTCGGTCTGCAGGGAGCTTTGCATCGTCAAGATTCACACGCCCGACAACAAGACGAAGGAGCATGTCATACAGTACGCCGACGTGTTCCGCGGAAGCGTGGTCGACGTTTCCCCGAAGTCGCTTTCGGTCGAGCTTACCGGGGATTCGGCGAAGGTTGAGGCCTTCATCAACGTCGTGAAGGGCTTCGGAATCAAGGAGGTCGCGCGCACCGGCGTCACTGCGGTCCAGCGGGGCTAGGTCAAAATGCGCAGCTCTTTTCGGCTTTTTCGCGTGGCCGGCATTTCGGTAGAAGTCCACCTGACATTCATCCTGTTCTTCCTGCTTTTTGCATTATTGGGCTTCCCCAACATGCTCTTCATCCTTGTGGTCTTCTCGCTCGTCCTCGCGCACGAGCTGTGTCATTCCATTGCGGCGATTCTCTCCGGCATCAAGGTGCCGAGGATAATCCTCCTGCCCTTCGGAGGCCTCTCCAGCATCGAAATCCCGGAGAACCCCGTAAAAGAGCTAAGGATATCCCTCGCCGGGCCTTTCTTCAATTTCTTCCTTGCCGGCGTCTGCCTGCTGTTGATGAAATTATCCGGTCTTGGGCTTATTGGCTATTTCGACGTTCTGAACATGCTTGATTCCGGGAATATGGGCGTCTTCACGCCGTCGTTCGTGATGAGCATGCTTGTCATGTCAAACCTTGTGCTCGGCACATTCAACATGATTCCCGCGTTTCCGATGGACGGCGGGCGGGTGCTCAGGTCCATGCTGGCATTGTGGTTTGATTACGTCAGGGCGACGAAGATAGCCGGAGCCTTCGGCAATCTCATCTTCATGGCGATGTTTGTCCTGGGTTTGCTCACGTTCTTTTCCGGGGGCATATGGCTGATAGTCATGAGCTGGTTCTTATCCCAGTCCAGCAGCGTTGAAGTGCAGTTCGTAATGCTCAGAAACACATTTTCCGGCATGTCGATGCGCGAACTGGTCTCCTCCGGTCACAAGCTGCCGGTCGTTGACGGCCGGCTTAAGGTGGCGGAATTCCTGCGTGTGGTCGCCCGGCCTGAGGAACGGTTTTATCTTGTCGTGAATCCGGACGGCAGCCTGCGCGGTGTCTTGGACGTCCAAAGTCTTGGGCGTCTGGCGCCCGGGCGCGATGCCCTTACTGTTGGCGCGGTCGCGCAGGACGGCTATGGCGTTGTCAGCTCCGGGGCCAGCGTTGCCGACGGGATGAGGGAGTTTTTGGCGAGGGATATTACGCTTGTTGTCGACGGCTCGGTTGTTGTTGGGTACGTTACGCCGGAGCTTTTTGCGGAATTAACGCATTTTTACAACCTTTATTATAAAACGGTTTTATCGCGTGGGCGTCGATGATTTTCTCAAACCTGGCGGTGGTGTTTATGACGGTTATATAGGGCGAAAATTAATAGTATATTATATTATAAATTATAAGCCATGCGGCGTCGGCATTAATATACGCAAGTCTAAAAATGAATGCACGGAAACTGTCAATCGCCTTCCTTGCAATAGCCGGTCTCCTTCTCGCAGCATGTCAAATCGCTAGCGCCCAGACACCGTGCGATGAATCGCTGCCGGAAAGTATAAGCCCGGACTGCCAGCCCGGGGACTGCGGCGTGTACTGCCAGCGGGAGATGCCGGATGGCAACGACTTCTGCCAGAATCTGCCCGACTTTCCGCCGGATGCGAAGTGCTGTGATTTCCTCACGTGCGACGCGAGCGGAGACGGGACTTGCGTCAGGTCCACGTTGGACGACCCGATGGACCCGGACGCTGACGGGGGGGAGTGCATCTACTCCAACAGCGACGACAAGTCGGAATTCATGTGCCCCGAAGGCTGGATGCACGACATTAACGGGGATGCAAGCTGCATGGCAGGCGAGTACGAGGGATCGTTCAAGAAATCATTGTGCTGCTGCGCCCCCATGAAAGACACGTGCAATGGCAAGCCGCCCGAATACGTGCCGGATTACGTTGACGGATTCCGCGGGTCGGTCGACCCGCCGAGCGAGTCCGGCGCCGGGGCCGGCGGGACAGTCTGGTATGTGCGTCTGAACGTCAGCAAAATGGGCAAGTTGCTTGGGCGCGGGACGATGGGCTTCGATGTCGACCACGACCCGATGCCAGTTTCTCCGGACAGCTTCAAGAGTTACATACGCGCAGTCAAGGTTTGTAACGACGGCACCATCGAATGCGGAGAGGTTACCGGCATTACCGACGATGAAGTCCAGTTCACCTATAGCGCCAGCTACTGCGAGGACAATGCCGCCAACCGCGACAGGAAGACTGCCATCGAGAACGATTACGTACCCTATTGCGCCCGCTCCAGCGAGGAGGACGAGCCGAAGAGGTATCTGGTCCTGATGAAGGTAGACCGGGCCTATGAAGATGGGACGCTCCCAAGCGAGTACCTGAACCTGACCGTTGTTGATGGGGTTTACTCGCCCATAGCGGTTGATGACAGGGAGTTAATCGATGTCCGCAAGGACATCGCCGCTGCCATGGACGCCTGCCGGAACACCCCCCAGGGTTGCGTCAACCCGGTCACGGGGGTCGGGACGCCAACCGACGAGGGGTACTACGACTACTGCATGGATTACATACTTGTGCGCGCTTGCGACCTGCCTTACAACGTGAACGTTACAAACATGTGCAAAAACGTTCGCCTCCAATGGACCACCACATCCACCTCTTACGATGCGCAGATTAAAGACGTCGGCTTTAATGACTGCCAGTGGGAAGCCATCGACGCCGGCAAGCTATTTGACTTCCCCATGGTTTACATAACCGTGTTGAACAAATCCAGGCATGGCGCGAACTTGGGCTTGATGTACTACTACACCACGTCGATGCAGTCGAGAGGCTCAACCCACATGGTAAACCCGTCAGACCTGCAAAGGATACGGGAATCGAACGTCTATACGCTCCGGGATTGGAATTTAAAGTCCGCGGGCAGGCTCCTCGGCTGCCGGACAGACTCAGACGCCTTCTGGAGCGACAAGTGCGGTCCCGGGAATTTCACATGCAGCTATGGGGCCGCGCTTGCTGCCTCCTACGAAATGGGCTTCCAGGACAGCTCGCTCAGAAATCCGCTTATGAGCCAGAAGTGCGGTTACTTCGAGTGGGAGCAGCCGGATCCGTCCGAAACGCCCGGCATGACAGCCGACTACTTCCAGTTTAACGACATTGACGACGAGGATGACAACGGGAATCCGTGGAAGAGGGGCGGCTGGTTGAGCTGGTTTTTCGGGACTGACGAGGAGTACGACGACAAGGCGTTCGACTTCGAGCTCGGTATTCCAGACCGAAAGCACATCGTCAACGAGTCGATAGAATCAATCAGCTCCAACGTCAGCGCGTCGTTTGTGAACCATTCGACAGTACACTGGAAAGGATTCGACTATCGTTTAGCCTTTAACCTAGGTTGCCGCCCGAATACTTGCTGGTCCACTAAGTTTTACCTAATTCCATGGGGCAATAGCAGTGACGGAACCAGCTCTGGTTGTGCCGGTGCGGTTGATTACTATACGCAAGGACCTTGGCACGGCGGCACAACGTATAACTACACGATGCAAAACAGAATCTACAATTACACGGAATATCCAAAAGTCACGGATTGGCGATCGCCCGCCGCATGGCCTTTAGAAAATACCGTCAACAATCCCATAATCTACTGGAAGCTGTCCCCTCCCAGGCTTATCGATTATTTCGACCCTGCTGCTACCGACCGTTACTGGTTTGTAAGCCCAAAGACCACAAATTGGAATGCACCGAAGGTCGAGGCTACGCGGCCGGCCCATCAGGGCGATTTAAAGCGGAATGACGAGGATCCGCTGTATTACCACAATCCCGGCGGTTCCACGGTTGTCGGAGACATGTGGCGGATAGACCCGTTCAACGAGGGCGAGACTAGGTCCGAGCTGAAGTACTACCGCCAGTTCAACAAGAGGATGCTCTGGGACATGGTATTCAAGGTGACGCCTGAATTCCACATAATACCAGACTTTGAAGCTAAAGACAATTTATGCGCAGCTGAGACCGACAACCAGGGTGATATGCTCGGCAACGGCCACGGCGACTGCGGCTGGTTTGACGCCAAATGTATAAGCGGCCATTGCGACGGCACAATTTGGGGCGAGGACTTCTGCTGCGAGGACGGCACCACCTGGGATACGTCAGCCGGATGCTGCCAGACGTGCGGCGTATATCAGAGGGAGATACACCATAACGACTACTGCCGATACAAGATACAGAACGGCAACCGGTGGGGGAATGACTGCCGTTGCGGCAAGGCTGAAGGCGGCTGCCGGAACAACGACGAATGCATGCCTGGCCTGAATTGTACAGCAAATCCCTATGTCCACTGCTTTGGCGGATGCGGAAACTGGAACAAGGCTTGCTGTCCGGCAGATGCCCTCTTGTGGAACGGGATAGAGTGCGTTCCGGCGCCGGGAACTCCCGTAATCCAAAAGGATGCAACCATCTACACCCGTACGCGCGGGAATGCGCTGTCCGGCGTTAAAGAACGCGGCGGCGGACCCATATGGTTCCACTTTGCAGCAGGAGGAAACCTCCCGAACGAGACCGAAGCAGGAGGAACATACACTGCCACCGAGTACTGCCAGAAATTTATCGGAAGCGGTTGTGACGATGGCGGTTGGATGAGTTCAGATCCTGATTTCGGCTCATACTTTAACACACAGATATGTCCCTACGCATGGGACTATATGCGCGACCAAGGCGGCATCTGGGACGAGTCGAAGAACCTTGGGAACGACCGGGTCAGAGAGGATGTCATTGTCGATGATATCTGGTCTCAAACAGGCCCTAATCCTGATGGTGCAACCGGTTGTAATGTCTGGACGCCGCAGCATTACTGGTGCAGCAACCTGGAAGGCTGCAACTGTTACCCGAATTACGCAACCCTTACCGGTCCGGGCGATTGGACGAATCGTATAGCTCCCCAGAGCGGCGAAAACCCATACTGGGTTTGCGATGGAGCACTGCAAAATCCTGATGGGAAGACCCCCGAACCGCCAGAATCATGCGGCAAGTCCTGCAGGAAGCTGTTAATGAAACCTGAGTACCTCTCATATCCGGTTCTTGCATGGTTCGACTATATGATATCCGAAAACAGCGGCGCCGGCGCAAATGGCAAGATGCCAGCCGGGCCGAACGTCCTGCCGCTTGAAGCCCCTTGGAACTTTTTGCATGTTGGGGCGAGTGTGCTTACTCACAATCTGAATGACCAAACCACATCATTCCAAATTACAATGAATTATTCGGCCCTCCATACAATAATCCGACAGCCGCTAGCCCAGGAATGCTTTTGGTACGGATGTAACGCATACCAATACTGCCATTGGATAGATTATTATAAACTATGTGATGACGGTGAATTTCCCATGAATGGTTTTTATTACAAGGATTGCGATAGTCCCTGCGGGGAGTGCGAGGTAGGTACTTACCCATGCTGCCCGTCAGGGTACTATCCCAACGGAACCTGCATACTATGGGAAAATTGTAACTATCCGCTGGATTTGGGCACTGAGGTTCACAACACACCAACTGGTCCAATAGTCGTCAATTGCCAGGTAATTTACCGGTGGAGGGGGTGCATCCATTGCTGGGGTGCGTGGACTCACAATCCCTGTGCTTACCCCGTATCTAGCGAAGACCCGTTAGGCGGCTTTCAGCAAGCCAGACCCGACGCGCTTGAGGAAATCAACGACACCTCCTCGGTTTATGCCAAACCCTACGGCGGCCACCTTGAAACAAGCCGTCCGCTGGGCAATCCCGGCTCTCACGCATTCGTGAATGTGTACGGGTTCATCGACTACAACTGGGGTGGCTCTCCAAGCGACGCAGACTATCGCAGATACCGCGTTAATGGCTCGTTGCGCATAGGCTCTATTGACCTCCGACAAAACGACCTGATTGGCGGATTTGACATGGTAGTCCCGGATTCCACAATGGTGAACTTCATAGCCAAGGATTACCCGCCAATCCACGAGCTCTACATACTCGACTCGACGATATCAAAAGAGGTGATAACGATAAACAGCAAGATGCAGGACATGCTTTTCCTCAAACCATGCAAGGGAGGGTCAGAAGACTACTGGCACTACATGATAAACCCCTTCAAGAAATACTACTACGGGACACAAGGCAGAATCCAGGAAAAGAACGGCAAGACGCGGACATTCTTCATGGCTATAGGAGAGCCTTACAGCTGGGACGTGCAGCTCACATGCGACGACGGGACATGGTTCAAAGACCCGTCCAAGGAGCAGGTCGGGCTGTTCAGGAACTTCCACGAGGATGAAGCCAAATACTGGGACCTTGTGGGCTTCTACTCCCAGCCGAAAGACCTGCAAGAATCCGAAACGAGCATGGGCGGAAAACAGGCTTCGGGCAGCGAGACATTCGAGTTTAAAAAGGTTGCCGAAGAGGAGAGTGCCATCTCCTCCAAGATAGCATTCAGCCCCCAAACAAAGCTCTACACGCTTAATTTCAGCACACAGAGCATAGAGTCCGAGAAGTTCGAGGACTCAATCCTACGGATATACAGCGACTTCAGGCACATAGAAATACACCCGTTCAGGACTGAAGACGGCCAGGCATTAAGCTGCGGCAACGACCACATTACAGAGGCGGTCGGCTCGGTCTGGAAGAACGTGTACATGCGACACCCAGTCGAACTGGATGTCGAGCCGGTAAGTGAAACCCCCACCCACATCTGCTTCAGGGTCACTGGAACAGACCAATGCGATGGAAGCGAACTCCGCATGGGACGGTATAAGTTAGACTTCAACTTCCCCTACACCCAATATTCCGGCATATACTCGATAGGGCAGATAATACGGGCACCGACCTGTATTGAAAAGCGAAGCAGGCGCATAACCTTCAATGCAGACTACTTCGGATACGGCCCGGCATCTGGGCAAGCCGGCTACCAAACCTCCTTAAAGGAGCTTGAAATCGAGGTCGCTTACAAGAACTTCCTAGACTACCTGCTAGAGAATGCATGGGTCATAATTGTAGTGTTCCTAGCCCTGATGTCCTACAGATTCTTCGAGGCCAGACGGATGGACTTCCAGGACATGTGGGACGAGTGGAAAGGGAAGAAATGAAAATAAAGGGTTGCAATGGAAGGCGGTTCATAGCATTAGCCTTAACATTGTTGTTCGTCATATCAGTCCTGCCGCCCACGGTGCTCGCACTGCCATGGACGACATACGTGGGCCTCCTGCTATCCGCAGTAATCGGGTTCATGGGCGTCATATTCGCATGGATAGCCCTTGCCATAATCAAGGTAATCAACGGATTCCTGGTTTCATCGCTGTTCTGCGCCCTCCTCATAAACCCAACGTTCGAAGCTCCCGGATTCACCTCAGTCTACAATGGAATATGCATGCTTCCGGCCGCAGGAGTCCGGGCCGACGCACTCACAAACATGATACGCCTGTTCCTCGCCATAATGTACCCCATGTTCCTCCTCGCACTCGTCTTCCTGGGGGCCTACCTTGTGTTCATGGCCAACAGCCCGCCGCACCGGGCAAGGGCCAAGCAGATGCTCCTCAAGCTGCTTATCGGGATGGTACTGGCAAGCCTCTCGCCGATAGTGTACCAAGTGCTCCTGATAGTTGGCGGCTCATTGACAGACGGCGTGCTCAACGTCATAGACGTGTCCATCATACCGGGCGCGGGCACCATACGTGACAGGCTAATCTTCGCATTCACGCACAACATCATGCCCTTCCCCGACTTATGGCCGCCGAACGAGGACATGCTTCGCGCATTCGACATGCCCAAGGTCATGATGGCGATTATCGTGCTTGCACTAACCGCGGTATTCTGGATTCTCGCCATAATGGTCGCGATGTTCAGGTACACAGCAACGACATTCCTCGGCATAATATTCCCCCTCACAGTCAGCCTTTACATGTTCGAGTTCACAAGGAACGCCGGAAGGAAGATGTTCAAGGCCACATTCATATTCATCTTCACCCCCTTCATAATGGCGATGTGGCTGGCCTGCGCATTGGCGCTGCTGCCATACACCCGGTCATCCAGCAACTATTTCAGCAGCCTCTTCCTGCTCATCCTCATGTCAATGATGGTAAGCTTCTCACCGCTCGCGCTGTCAGGAATGCTCAACGTCATCGGCGGCATAATCACATCCGCCGGCCAGTTCGTACCTGGCTTCTGGGGCACGGCAATGGTCGCCGCCGGAAGCCTGATGCAGGGAAAGGGGGCGTCGGCAATGTCAATGGCCGCAGCCAAATTCTCAGCCAGCAAGATGCTGAAGGGCGGGAAAGCCCTTATGGGCGCGGCGGTGTTCGGCGGGAAGGCGGGTTTCGTCGAAGCAGTCAAGCGGCCGTTCAGCGGCATTGCAAAAACAGTATCCCGGGCCGCATCCATGGCGTCAGGAATGGCCGGAGGAACCGGCAGGGGCATGATGTTCGGCATGATGGGCAGTTCGGCCTTAACACGGGGTGCGGCTAGTATCGGCTTAGGCAAGGCCTTGGGCGATTACGCATCAGCTAAAATTTCCGGCAGGGGGAGAGCGGGCGCGTTCGGGTCCATGGCATACGGGATGGGCAAACGCGGCCTTTCCAGCGTCGGAAAAGGCTTTATGGGCGGCGGGTCACTGATGAAGTCGGCTGTCTCCCCGTTCAGCCCGAGCGCAGTAGCAGGAAGATGGAGCCTCTTAGGACGTACCGGCAGGGTCGCAGGAAAAGCCCTGTTGAGAGGCCAGTTAGGCCGCGCGCTCGGCATAGGGCTTAAGGCCGGATTCGGGAGAAAAATCGGAGGCCTCATGGCCAAGGGCCTGAGATTCGCCGCAAAGGTCTCCATCGGAAAGGCATTGGGCAAGGTCATGGAAAAGGCGACCGGAGGCCTGATTACCGGGCGCGACATGTTCCAGGGGCTTGGCAAGTCCATCGGCGATAAAATAAGCTCCCTACCGGCCGCATTGATGGCGAAAGGCAGGTCCATCGGCGCCCTTGCCGGAGCCGCATATGCCGGCGGGAAGATGGCAGTCCAAAGCGGCCTGCAGGCCAGCAAAGCAGCCATAGGCAAGGCATGGCAGGGAGCTAAAAATCTATCCATTAAAGGCGTAGGCAAGACCCTAGGAATCGGCGCTCTTGCGCTTGCGGCTGGCGCGGGACTGAGCCTGCTAATGCCAGCCACCGCAGCAGCGGCCACACTTGCGGCAGGCGGATTACTCGCATCCAAGACCGGCCGCGGCGCGGCCCTGCGCAAGGTGCAAACAACAGCCAAAGCCGCATGGGACATGATGAAACGCACGGCAATGGGGCGAAGCGTGAGCGCCCTCTCGCGCATCGAAAGCCGGAAAGGCCTCGGACAGGCCATCAAGACCGGCGTACAACATGCGGCAAGAGCGGCAGTACACAAGGCCCTAGGCGACCAGGAATTCGGCCGCTACACCGACAAGTTGAAAGGCAAAGGCCAGTTCCAAAGCGGCGGCCCGGTCGGGAAGAACAGGGCATTGATAGGCTCCCTAGCCCGCAGGGCGGCGCAGAAGGCATTAAATCTCACGGACTCGCAGGTCGCGGCCCTAGAGAAACGGGGCGGTGGCGCGCGATCGCGGCGTGAATCAGAGCGCTCGCGAAATAAAATAAATAATGTCATAGACAATAAAGGCGAGGGCTTCGACAAGCTAAAAGACGGCGACAAAAAGGAGCTTGCATATATCGCAGGCATAGACACTACACAACCGGGCTGGGAACAACAGCTGAAGAGAGACCTAGGAATGCAGACCCAGACGGGCGATATGCTTGAAAAGTCAAATGACCACTTCGACAAAGTAAGGGACGGCATAGACAAGACATACAGCACGGGCGATTATGGGGAAAAGTTCGAGGACAAGAGCCTGGCGAACAAGAGCCTAAGGGAAGACGCCAAGACCGACGGCAACAAGGCCGAGACCGACCGCCAATTGGCTCAATACGAGACCGGGGGCGATAGAAACGCGGCATTAGAGGCTGCAAGCGCTGAGAAGGAGAAAAACCCGGTAGACTGGGCCGACAGGAACGGGACTATCCACCATGGGATGACAGAGGACACAGCCAAAGACCTTGAGAAGGCGGGCATCCAGACGCGGGGCGAGCTCGCTAACATGACAGACGACCAGATGGACCGCATGGTAAGGATGAGCAGCGACCCGGCCCACGGCATGAGCCAGAATTACACTAAAGACGAGCTATCCAGCATGCGCGACGGCGCAATAGAGGCAACAACCCGAAGCGCCACACAGGGCGAGCAGTCAATGATGGACCGGGGCATGTCCGCAGACGAAATCCGCGACAGGCGCGACAAAGACCGGGGGCTGAAAGATGCCATACTGGAAGGCGGCGGCCACAGGGCCCCGGAAAGGGAAGACTTCCTCACAGCCCTGGAAGAAGAAAGATAGTAACTGGAAATCAACGATTCTCAACCATCCTCTTACCGCGAGCCTGCGGGACAATCTCAATCCTGCCACCAAACCTCTTCATAAGCTGTCTGCCGGCGAACAACCGGTCTAAAAAAACAGCCAAGGCCGCGACCTCCGAGTGCGGCTGGCTCCCGACGGCCGCGTTGTATGACGCCATCTGGTAGACCTCGGAAGGCACCTTCTGGCTGCCCACGATGACAAGCTTGTCCTTCCTGGACTTCCTCAATTTCCCGACGACCTTGCCCACAGGAAGCCCGTACATCGTCAAATGTACTATGTCGCCCTTGAAATTTTTCACGTACTTCTTCCAGCCGTCGGTGAACGACACCTTGAAGGACCCGCCCCATGACGAGCTGACAGCATTGATACTCTCCTCGACCTCGCGGTCAACAGCGTCAAAGACAACCTCCTTCGCGCCAAAAGCCCGCGCGGTCAAGGCGACATGGGTGCTCAAACGCTTGTCCCTGCCATACCTGTGCCCCAGACGCAAAACTACGACCTTCATATTAGATTACAAATATGAGAAACATGGGTAATAACCTAAACAGACGGTATCGCAATCGACCCGCCCTCGCCGCCGACAAGGGACGTACGGCCGAGCAGGTGCAGATAAGCCGTCATTGCCGCGCTGACGGCGTCAAGCTCGTCCCGTGTAAGCAGCCTCGTGTTGATGTCCCCGTCCAAGTCAAGCGCCATCATGCTCTTCTGCATCGAGAACTCGTCCTTGCTGTAAACGCCCAGTATCTTCGCGCTGGCCTTTGAGTAAACCTCTATAAACGGCACCTTTCGCAAAGCAAGCTCCTTTGCGATAATACAGCCCCTCCTTGCGAGCGTCTCCATCCCGGGCAGAGTCGCAGGCAGAGCGCCATACTCGCGAAGAAGCTCGTCGCAATCCCTCCTGACCCCCGCATACGTCAGCGGGGCGTCGATTCCAGCAAGGTCTGGCTTTGACTCCTCTATCGCCGATAGAATCTCAGCATCCTCAAGCAACAGGCGCGTCGCAACATGCTTGCGACTGCCTTCAACAGTAAGAACGCAGACACCCGTCTCGTTCCTGCTGCAGCCGGCCAAATCAACGCCCACCACCCTCATGACAGAATAATTAGCCTACAAGGATTTAAATAAAGTCGGCCGCAGAGGCCAGATAAAAAGAAAACTGGATGCAAAACCCCTGCGACAAGCGCTCACTTCTTCTTCGGCGCCGGAGCTTCTTCCACTGCCTTTGGAGCTTCCTTCTTCTCCTCCTTCGGCTTCTCCTTCTTGTGGTGCTCTGGGAATATCTTAATCAGCTTCTCCTTCGTGAACTCGGTATAGCCGCATCTTCCGCAGGACACCCTGTCCTCATGCTGGGCCATGAACACGCCGCTCCCGCATTTCGGGCACGACTTGCGCTCCCGCTTCAGCTCCTTAGAAGTGTCATACAAGTCCCACTTGCCCCTGCCCAAAGCCGGCTTCTTCTTGGCGTCCTTAGAGTCCTTAACATCCTTGGCCATCTCTACTTGCCCTCCTTCTTTTCAGCTACAGGCGCGGATTCGGCAGCAGCCTTCTTCTCCTTCGGGGCGAAATTCCGCTTGTTCATGTAGGCGGGCTCGGCCTTCATGGCGTCAGCGTTCGCGTAGATCTTGACATAACCTACCGCGGAGTTGCGTCCGTATTCCGGCTTCAGGTGGTCCAGCACGGTCAAATCCTTGCTCGCGTCCAAGACCGCTATAAGCTTGCTACGCACCTCCTGCCTCTCCGGAACACCGGCTCCGGGATAGGATACCCTAAACCTCACTTCCTTGCGCTCCAACAGGCTGTTATCCCGCTGGCTTATTATCTCAACATCCATTTTCAACCATCTCATCAACTAGTGAACGCGCGTTGCCAATGCTCCTACCGTCAACAAGGACCCCGACAAGGCCCTCGTTCGGCTGGCCGTACAAGACCACTGCTCCCTCTGGGGCATGGATTATCGCAGCCAGCGCCAGCAGGTCCTCCTCCCCGTCGACCAAAATCCTGAAACGGCCTTCCGACGAAAGAGCCCGCTTAACGGCCGAAAACGCCTCGTCCGAGAGCGTCCCCGGCTTGTTCGCGACCTTAATCTCAGTCGCGTCGAAACCGCTGATTTCCGCAGGTATCGCCACAATCCTGCGCTGTATCAGTCCGTCATAGACGCACAGCTTCGGCGCAAGGCCGGCCGCGAGGGCGTCCTTCGACGCCTGGTCTCCGACGCATATGACTGTCTTGCCTTTGAGTGAACTTAAGTCTGTGATGAACGCGCCGAGCGGCTCTTTAAGCTTCGCCCTCACGTTGTCTGGAAGCCTTAAGGCCATCTATCTCACTTTGAGCGCGTACTCCCCGGCAGGCTTGTTCTCCAATCCCATCTTCTTGGCTATCTTGGACTGGTCCGGATAGATGATGCCCACATAGCCGCTCCAACCGTACTGGGTTGTCGGCCCCTTGCAATTCGGGCACGTCTCAAGCTCTGTCAACGCCTTGCACGACTTGCACGCCCTCATTTCTTGGCCTCCTTATGCTTTTTATCCTTCCTGTCGTCCTTCTCCTTGGCGGGTTTCCCTGCCGCCTTCTCCTTGTCCTTCTCAAGCCATTCAAGCTTGCCAAGGTAAGGCTGGCGCATGGTCAAACCGACCTTGGAAGTCGAGACGCGGTCCTTGATGCTGACTGTCACGATTCTCGCGCGGACGACGTCGCCCTCCTTCATCGTCCTGCTGGACTCCTTGTCGACGAACATCTTGTTCTTGCCGTCATAGTTCATGAAGCTCTCGGCAATCTGCGAGATGTGTATAAGGCCGTCCATCGGGCCGAAGTTGACGAAGGCGCCGAATTCCGTGAGCTCCTTTACGATGGCGTCGACGACCTCGTGGACCGCCGGCTGGAAGACCAGCACGTCGAACACGACTTCATAGTAGATTCCACCGTCGCCGAGGATTATCTTCCCCTCCTTGTGCTCTTTGACTTCGGTGACTGCGATTATGATACCGACCGTCTTGTCTATGCGGCCGGCGATGGTGTCGTTGAGTTCTGATTTTATCACTTCGTCAAGGTCTTCGCCGAAGCGTTTCGGCGGGACCCGTACCATGTCCTCTACTGTGGCTATCTTGTACATTTTTTTTAATCTGTATCCGGCGTAGACTATATATTACGGAATGGTGGTTATAAATCCGGGTATCTTAATATAAAGTAGTTACGCTTTAAATATGGCGGTTTTCGTTTCAAACGAACGCCAGGTAGTTTTTACCCTTCGGGGTTATCACCCGCACGTTGCCCCTCTTCAGCTTCTGCTTAAGCTCCCGGTCGTTCGTGCAGACGATGACGTTTTCATGGTCCAAGGCGTGCCTTAGTATCGACTCGTCTGCCGGAAGCGCGGTCTCAATGGACTTGACGTTTTTTTTCCCGATGAGTGCGAGCGCGACATTCGCCGCCGTTCCCCGTTTCGAGCGCGACTGCCCGATTTTCCGAAGCTCGGAAACGACGCTGGAAAGTGTGGCCAGCTCGATTTGCTCGCCAACCAGCTTTTCCAGTTCGCTGAAGATGTCAATGCCGTCCATGCCGGGCAGCAGCAGGAAGTTCGTGTCAAGCAATACGGTTTTCATTTGATGATGCCATAGCCGATGAGGTGCCAGCGCGCCCCGATGCGCCTGCTTATCGCTATCTTGCTGCCCTTCTCGGCGCATACCGGCAGCTTGAGCTTGAATTCGCCCTTCTTCGGGTTCTCGTTTATGCCGACGGTTATCGCGCTCCCCACGCTGAACATCAAGGGCTCGCCCTTGACGAGCGGCTTGACCGGCTCCTTCTCCTTCCCGAGCAGGTAATCAAAAAGCTTGACCTCCAGATTCAGCTCGTCCCGGACCTCGGGCAGCTTCCCCGGATAGCCGACCATGTTCCCGGAAAGGCTGTCGGACTTCGTCAAAGCCGGGTCAAGGCTCGTATTGATGCCGATAAGGCCGCCCGGGTGCGCCTCCGACAGCGACGCCTTGCCGGCCATTATGCTCACGATTTTAGTGCGAATCGGCCGGTATACGTTCTTCTTCCTTATGCCCGGCCTCAGCTCGACCTCGTCGCCCACCTTGAGCTTGCCCTGCATGAGAGAGCCGCCGATTATGCCGCCCTTCAGCTTTGCGATGTCAGAGCCCGGCTTGTTTATGTCGAACGAGCGTGCGATGTAGAGCCTTGGGTCCTTGTTCAGGTCCCGTTTTGGAGTAGGTATCCTCGCCTCGATGGCCTGTATCAGCACGTCTATGTTGGCGTTGTAGTGGGCGGCTATCGGGATTATCAGCGGGTCCTCGTGGCCGTAGCCTTTCAGGAATTCCTTTATCTGGTTGTAGTTTTCGATTGCCTTTTCCTTCGGTATCAGGTCGATTTTGTTCTGCGCTATGACGATGTTCTTTATGCCCAGCACGTTCAAAGCCGTCAGGTGCTCGGCAGTCTGCGGCTGCGGGCACTGCTCGTTGGCAGCGATGACCAGGAGCGCGCCGTCCATAATGGCCGCGCCTGACAGCATCGTCGCCATGAGCGTCTCGTGGCCGGGGGCGTCTACGAAAGAGACTTTGCGCAGGAACTTGGCTTCTGAGCCGCATTTCGGGCATTTAGCCTGCGTGCAGTAGCATTCAGGCTCCTTGCACTTCGGGCACTTATAAAACTCGCAGTCCGCATAGCCCAGGCGGATGGAAATACCCCTTTTAATCTCCTCGCTGTGGGTGTCGGTCCACACGCCGGACAGGGCCTTGGTGAGCGTAGTCTTCCCGTGGTCGACGTGGCCCACCAAACCTATGTTAATCTCAGACTGGATATTCATGAATTTAGATATTGTTTTTAGCTTAGATAAAGGCTGGTAGGACACTATACTCTTAGCTCCGCAGTGCAGCCGGCCGACGATACATCTTCAACTCCTTTATCTGATTATAATGAATCAGCTGCGCACAGCGCGTCAAATCAGCCATAAGGGCGCATTTAGCAGGGCATGTCCAGTGATTTATCTCTTATCCACCTTTACATGCATCCAAAGCAATACAATGGCGGGAATTACGCCTTTGGTATGTATTGGAATCCTATGAAGCGGCAGTCCTGGCTTGTTGAAAACGAGGTCGTACCGCCCTTTAACGTCGTAAGGTTGGTTGTGATGCAGATTTGCGCCCGCGAGTCTTTGGCAATCATATCACTTGGCCCGGGCGTTGTTTTGGATGAAATGTAGGATGGCTGGCTCGCCTGCAGGCGTGCGAGATGAATTTTCTCCCCCTGAAAGTCCGGCCCCATTTCGGGAAGCGGCATGGTGTGATATACGTCGTAGTCTACTACAACACTGTATTGCCTGTCCAATTCGCCCTCGACCTGAAGGACGGCATCGCCTGTTGTTGTATTGTAATAAGCGATTATCTGGAACGGCCCGGTCGTGCGAACCTGGATTAATGTCGTAGTTGGTATTGTTGTCGCATATGCGGTTGTGGTGGCGGGCAGCGTCGTTATGTCATGGAGTGTTGTGGAAGTCGCTGTCGTAATTGACGTTTTGACGGATGGACTAGCCAGGCAGCCGCACAGGAAAGCTAGCACCAAAAGATTACCTAACATATTTTTCATAATTTTAATGCACTAAACCCGGCTTTTTCTGTTATGCAGTCTGGCTTGTTTCGGCCTTATTTTTCGCTTCCATGCGGGATGCGGCCGTCACCATTACTGCCCATACTGCCACGCAAGCGAATGTCATCCCCAC
>JAQTQS010000030.1 GCA_028712125.1 Candidatus Altarchaeota archaeon | reverse complement strand
AGTCCATCTCGGCATGCCTGATGACACTACCCTCCTGGACACGCCTGTTATGGCCGCGACCTATTACCTGCCCGCCATAGACCAGGACGCTGCCAATAGGAATCCCGCCTTCGGCCAGACCCTTACGAGCCTCTGAAAGCGCGACCTTCATAAAACGGTCCATATGTTTAATATTACATAATTCGTATTGATATAAACCGGAAAACCAAACACCACGGGGCCGTGGGGTAGCTTGGTATCCTTCCAGCTTGGGGTGGCCTTTTTTGCCAGCATGAAAACGCTGGCAATAAACGCCGGCGAAAAAAGAAAGAAAAAACAATCAACGGCAAGCCCACAACATGCTGGCGACCTGAGTCCGAATCTCAGCGGCCCCATCCTTTTTTTCACTTAAGGAGTTGGCGTGATTATCAAATCACACCGCTCATTGGAGTTGGGTTGATTTATAATGGATACGTGTGTTGTATGCGGTAATGAAAGCCGTGTATACATTAAAAAGAATAATACGAGGATTTTCCGTTGCGGTTCCTGCGGCATGCTCTTCGTCGACCCCGAGCAGATAGACCTTAATTTTTACAAGCAGTACGAGGAGAATAAATCCTCGACCCTAGAGTATTACGTGCTTTCGGAGCCTAATGACAGGAGGAGTTTTCTCGAACGGCTGAAGGAGATTGACAGGATATGCCCCCGTAAAGGTGAAATTCTTGAAATCGGCTGCAGTATCGGGACTTTTTTAAAATTGGCAAAAGCCGACGGGTGGACTGTCGCAGGCGTGGAGCCAAATAAGCCCATATGCTCGTATCTGAAGAAGGACGGGGCGAATCTGCCGGTATTCAACGCTTTTTTTGATGAAAAATTTGTCGAATCGCACAACCAAAAGTATGATGTCGTCTATTCAAGCGACGTCATAGAGCATGTGCCCAACCCGGTTTCATTCCTGGCGGGCTGCAAGAAACTATTAAAAAAAGGCGGCCTCGTGGTCATAGTCACGCCGGACTTTGATTCCATGCTTACAAGGCTGTTCCAGGTTAAGCCCAAGCAGCATTTCGTTTACCTTAACAGGGAGAATATTCGGAAGCTTTTTGACATCGCAGGGTTGGGAATCATTGATGTGAAAAACATACACCGCTACCGTAGCGTTCGCGCGATGGTGAACTCCACGACATTTACGGATGCTGACAATTGCGGTTTTTTAATGCCGCTTGTGAGAATCATCAATATGCTAAAATTAAACTTCGCGGTAGAATACGTTTTGGATCTGTTCACGGAAGATTTAATGATAGTTGCGAAGTAATCGCCCATAAGACAATATCACATGCGCCTATTTCATCGCCCTTATCCCCTGCGCCTGGGAATACTCCTGCACCTTTGCGAAACCTGCGGCCAGCAGCCTTTTTTTCACGCCAGTAGTGATTGTTTTGTTCCTGTGTGTCGCTCCCGGATTTCCGACGTAATGAAACAGGCCTCCGCCTTTTTTCAGGGTGCGCCAGAGCTCATGGTAGAATGTTCCGGAGTACAGGCCGCCGGCAAGGCTTAGCCTTGGGGGGTCGTGGATTATCGCATCAATGCTTTCGTCCGCAAGCGTCTTTACGATTTCCCCGGCGTCCCCCATCCTTTGTTCTATTGACGCATCCTCGAAAAGCCGTTTCGACCAGGGATTTAGTCTTGCTATTTCGAGCATCAAGGGCTCTCTTTCAATCGTGATGACCCGCTCAGCCCCCTTGCTTTTCGCGCATATCGCCGTATACCCGAGGCCTGTGCATGTGTCGAGTATCGTCCCCCTGATTCTGACTGCGGCGATTTTTTGATATGTGTCAGTCATCGGATTCATGTCCTTCGTCTGGTGCATGCGTATGCCGGAGACGGTTACCGTGGGCGCGGTCGAAGGTCCGGTGGCGTATAGTTTAAGGAATTTTTTAGATTCCGGGGTATAGCATTGTATCATGTACGCCTGGCTCTCCTCCACGTAATAGCAGTCGGTTTCCCTCCCGCACATCCTGCCGAGGGTCAAGAGCGTTATCCGCTGGCCGTCCGGGAACAGCACGCCTTCGCCGCCGAACCGGACTTTCGATTTCGTCAGGCCGAAGTCGAGCGACACCTCCGCGTCTGGAAGGCCTTTTTCGTGCTGCCGTTTTATCTCCCTACAGTGGTAGCCCGATAGCGTTATCATCGGATACCTCTTTTGAGCCGACGGCTAAAAATATGCGGTGGCTTTTAAAAGTGTCGTCCAATATTGCATACATGCACGACCTTATCATCGTGGGCGCGGGACCTGCCGGCATTACCGCGGCTGTCTATGCCGCGAGGAGGATGATGGACGTCCTTGTCGTCTCGAAGAATGTGGGCGGGCAGGCGGCGCTGACAGCGGAGATTGAGAACTATACCGGCTACCAGTTCATATCCGGCCATGACCTTGCTGATAGGTTCCGCGAGCACATAGAGAAATACGGGATATCCCTGAAGGAGGAGGAGGCTTTGTCGGTAACAAAGTCAGGCGAAGTCTTTACCGTCAATACCCCGAAAGGCTCCTACCAATCGGGGGCCGTCATACTCGCTCTCGGAGGAAGGCCGAAGACTCTGGATGTTCCGGGCGAATCCGAGTACCAGAACCGCGGCGTGACCTATTGTCCGATATGCGACGGGCCGCTCTTCGTGGGAAAGGACGTCGCTGTCATCGGGGGCGGGAATTCCGCGTTGAGCGCCGCCGTACAGCTTATGCCGATAGCCCGAAAGATTTTTCTAATCACTGTCAACAGCGACCTTGCCGGCGACAATGTATTAATAGAAAAGGTCAAAGGTTCAGGGGTAGTGGAGATAATCACCAGAACGGAGACGAAAGAGTTTACAGGAGGAAAGTTCCTCTCTGGCGTCAGGGTCTTGACAGGCGGAAAGGAAGAGCGCTTGCTTTCCGTCGAGGGCGCGTTCATAGAGATAGGCTGGACGCCGGCCGTAATACCGATAAAAAGCGACGAGGGAACCCTTAAGCTGACTGCCTTCGGGGAGGTTATGGTCAGCGATAGGTTTGAGACGAGCATTCCCGGGCTGTACGCTGCCGGCGACGTTTCAAGCACGCCGGAAAGGCAGATAATAGTGGCAGCCGGCCAGGGTTGTATCGCAAGCCTCAGCGCTTTTAAGTACCTATCCAAAAAGAGTAACAAGGTGTGAGAGATGACTGAACGAAACCAGATATACCGGTGCAACGTTTGCGGTAACATAGTGCAGGTTCTTCACGCGGGATTCGGCGAGCTCGTATGCTGCGGCCAGCCGATGGAGCTCATGAAGGAGAAGACGGAGGATGCGGGCAATGAAAAGCACGTTCCCGTCATCGAGAAGATAGCCGGCGGAGTCAGGGTGAAGGTCGGCTCAGTACCCCACCCGATGGAGGAAAAGCACTATATCGAGTGGATTCAGCTGATTGCGGACGACATAATCCTGCGCAGGTATCTTGCGCCGGGAGATGCGCCTGAAGCCGTATTCATGGTGAACGCGACGAGCATGAAGGCGCGGGAGTACTGCAACATACACGGCCTGTGGGCGTCAAGGTGAGCGCGGGATTCGCCCGCCAATGACGCGGCCGGGTGCCAGCCTCAGATGGGTTTAATAAGTATAGCCGCTGCCGTAGTAATTCTTAGTGCGGTTGATGTAGGCGATGCAGTTCTTCACTCCAGCGGGTGTGCTTAACTCATTGCACAGCGAAACGTCGTTTTTGTAGTATGCTAAATTTGTAAGGCAGGTATCCTGCGTCGGAACCGACGTGATTTTTGAGCAATATTCGGAATTGTATGTGTAGTAAGCCAGCGTCGAATAGCATGAGTCCTTGGTCTGCTGTGAGGATATGCCTAAGCATATGCTCTCCTCCCGTACGGTGTAAACCATGTTCAGGTAGCATGTGTCCTTGTCGTAGCGGGAGGTTATCTTCGCGCATACCGACGGGTCCTTGAGCTTGCCCGCGAGCGCCTCGTAGCAATCGTCCTTGGAGCCTCCGGCTAGGTCGCATATTGACATGTTGTTCAGGTTCATGGCCAGCGTGCTGAAGCATGACGCGCGCGTGTAAGAGTCGATGACTTTCAGGCACAGTTTGCCGTCGCTCTTGGAGATTGCGAATCCGAAGTAGCACTGGTCGCGGATGTTGCTATAACTCCCGGTGTACGTGCCGGTCGAGAGCTTGTCGCATACCGCCGAATCGTCCTCCTTCTCCTCCTCCCGTGGGCAGGAGGCGGGGTCGTCGACTATTGTCCTCATGTCCGGGCAAACGTACTCCCGCTTGGGGCACATTGTGATGTTGGAGACGATTGTGGTTCCGTCGGGGCAGACATACCGCAGTACCTCCCGGACGACCTCTACCTGCTGGGGTTTTTCAGGCTCAATGCACCCTGAGACAATAATAACAACGGCAATTAACATCAGAAAGCTAATAGGTTTCACATTTATCTTTATGTAGCTGTAGGTTAAAAAGTAAGCGACTAACCTGATAATCCCGTCAAACATAATTCCGGGCAATCCGTCTATTTAAGACCCAAAAGAAATAATTAAGCGTCAACAGAGGTGGCCTATGCCTAAGAAAGGAGGTACTTACGTTTGCTGGAAATGCGGTCTTGAGATGAAATGCATGAACAATAGTAGCACGATATCCCCCGTGATATGCTGCGGCGAGGCGATGAAGATGAAAATAGAGCAGAGGGGCACGGAATATCGCAATAGAAAATGAAATTCATCCCCTTTTTTTAACAAAAACCTAAGTAGCATATGCGTTGAAATGGCCGAAGACCTTGAAGAGCAGATTCGGGAGTACATTGACGCTCATAGAGTCTGCACCATAGCGGTTGCTGACGGCAACACGCCCGGCGCCCACACGGTCTATTACGTCAATAACGGATTGACTGTCTATTTCAATTCTGACATGAAGTCGCAGAAGATTTCAGTCCTGCGTTCCAACCCGAAGATTTCGCTTGTTATCGACGAGGACTACGAGGACTGGCGGGCAATCAAGGGCGTGCAGATGTTCGGTCGCGCAAGGATTTTGGATTCCCGCGACACGGCCGGGGTGCGGGATGCGTTTAACAAGAAATTACCTCACTTAAAGGAGTCCGGCGGCCTTCCCGACTCTTACGTCTTTGTCGAGGTCATACCCGAGAAGGTGTACTACATGGACTTCTCCAAGCATCCCGGCCACAAGAGCGTTTACTACCCTGAGAAGGAAAAGGGTGGCCTAATGTCGAAGATATCCTGGTGATATCCAGCTATAGCCCGCCGGTCGTTTTCTCCACCATCTCCCTGATATCCCTTCCGAGCTTTTCAGGCAAGCCCATGATGTTGACGTCGAGGAATCCGCGTACTATCACGGATGTCGCGTCCTCCTTCGTCAGGCCGCGGGACATTAGGTAGTTTATCTCCTTGTCGGCTATCTTTCCCACAGCGGCCTCATGGGATAGTTCCACGTCCTTTCTGCTCCCAACGAGCTCTGGTATGGAGTGTATGACTGCGCCGTCGTTCAGGAGCAGGCCCTTGCATTCCATATGCGCCTTGACTGGCGAGTTCTCTCCGGAGAGCATGCCGCGGGCTATGATTTTTGCACTGTCCTTTGCAATCGCCCTTGACACTATTTCCCCGCTGCTGCTCTCGCCGGAAAGGACTATTTTAGAGCCGACATCAATAAGGGATTTCCCGGTTCCGTATAGTATGCTGTTAAAGACGGCCCGCGAGTTCCTCCCACTGCAGAAGGCAGCCGGATACATCTGCAAGTCTTTGACCGGCTTTAACGCCACATAATTCGATACGAAGGCGGCGGCGTCCTCGATTAATGCCGCGCTCCTCGGCCGAACGAACGTGTCCTCTGCCCAGTTGTGTATCATCGTGAAGTTCAGCGTCGCCTTCTTTTTCACATAAAACTCGGATATGCCGATGTGCTGGCCGCTTTTGACGTCCGGGTGGGTGAGGCATCCTGTTATTATCCTAGCCTGCGAGCCCTCCTCGGCGATTATTATGTTGTGGACCTTCTGCTCGACGTTGTCGCCCGCTATCATGAGGCATGACTGTATTGGGAACGTGACGTTAGCGCCGGAAAGTATCCGCATGAAGTAGCCTCCGCTGGCCTGTTTGGCCTTTCTTGTGTACTCGTCCTTCTCAGGGTCCACAAGCTTCCAGAGATAATCCTTAAGCCAGTCGTACTTCTCAAGCGCCTCGTTCGTGTCAAGGACTTCAAGCTGCCCCTTGAAGCGCTCGTTCACCTTCTCTATCACTAGGGAGTGGTCTATGTGCATGTACGAGCCTGCCCTGCCCTTCTCGCCGGCGTCAATGCCGGCGTTGGCCGCCGCCTCCAGTATCTCATGGGGCAGTTCCGACAGCTCCCCTACCTTTTGCCAGATGTAAGGCTTTGATTGTGGCATTTTATGCAACCCTCATATCCCTTTTTCCTGATGTCCTCCAGGACCTTGCCGGGCTTGTTGTAACAGTACATGCTGCCTTTTATCAGCATGCAGGCCCTCCCGGCCTTTATGTGCTCTAGTATGTGGCCCTGGTGCGTTATTATGAGCGCTGAAGCCCCCTTTTTTTTAAGGTATTCCTGTATCACGCCTCCTATGAGGCTGAGGCTGTCTATGTCGACGCCGGAGTCCGGCTCGTCCAGGAGCATAAGTCTGGGCTTCATGAGCAGGAGCTGAAGGACTTCAGAGCGCTTCCTCTCGCCGACTGAGAAGCCTACGTTCACGTCCCTGTCCAGATAAGATGCCATGTCGAGGCGTTCCGCAAGGCCGGCCGCCTCGTCGCTAAGATGTTCGCTCGTCTTCCTCCCCTCGCAAACCTTCAGCATGTCCCCTAGCTTTACGCCGACGACTTCCGGAGGCTGCTGGAACCCGAAGCCTATGCCGTGTCGCGCCCTCTCGTCTATGCTCCATTTTGTGACATCCTTGCCGTTGAAGACTATGCTGCCTCCGGCAATCTCGTAGCCTGGAATGCCGAGGATTGCCATCAAGAGCGTCGTCTTGCCTGAGCCGTTCGGGCCGAACAGCACCCTCGATTCTCCGGAGGCGACGTCAAGGTTCACTTTGTTGAGTATCCTTTTGCCGCCGACATCCACCAAGAGGTCTCTTACCTCAAGCATGTTTTCTGCCATGAGATATCTCTACCCTGCGGATTGTTTTGTCAATCTTTAATCCATCAGTTTGTATTCCGAGTGTTTTTTCGCAATAGCGTCCGCCAGCGCGTCAACCTTCAAGAGGTCTTCCTCTCTTGGCAGTCCCTTGACTAGCACCGGCTCCAGAACCTCAACCTTGAGGTTCGTAATCATGCCGGCAAGCTGTTCGACCATCTTCCCTCCCCAGCCATATGAGCCCATGACCGCGACGAGCTTGAGCTTGGGACGCAGGAGGTTTGCGAGGTATGCCGCATAGACTGCCTGGGGGTGCGGTCCAGCTAGGACAGTTGGCGTTGCGACGACTATCGTTACTGCATCGACCAGCGCCATCGCCACCTCTCCGATGTCGGTCTTCGGCAGGTCGAACTGCCTGACGGTTATGCCCCTCTTTATCAGGCCTTCTGTCAGTCTGTTTACCATGATTTCGGTGCTGCCGTGCATCGAGACGTAAGCTATCACAGCCTCGTTCTTCACGGCGTCCGACGTCCACTCCCGGTAAGCGTTCAGGATTAGGGAAGGATTGTCATGGACCGGTCCGTGGCTTGGCGCTATCAGTCTGATGTCAATCCCACTAAGTTTTTCCAGGTTGATTTTAATCATCGCCCGAAACGGCATCATTATCTCGGCGTAGTATCGTTTTGCGGATGAAAGAACTTTCGCCTCGTCGTCGGCGTACAGGTCGCTTCCCGCAATGTGCGAGCCGAAGAAGTCGCAGCTGAACAGTATCTTATCCTCCTGCAGGTAGGTCACGATGGTCTCAGGCCAGTGCACCCAAGGGGTGTGGATGAATTCCAGCGTCTTGTTCCCGAGCGACAGCCTCTCGTGGTCTCCCACAGGCTTGAATCTCTCGGCCGGGATGTGGAGAAGGTCCTGGAGGAATTCTGTGCATTTCTGGCTTGCAACCACCTTCGCCTCCGGGTGTTCCTTGAGGACGGCGGGTATTGCGCCTGAATGGTCCTGTTCCGCGTGGTTGGCTATTATATAATCAATCCTCCCGACTCCTGCATTCTTAAGGTTTTCCAGAAGCTCCCGCTCCTTGGCCGGGTCTGAAGAATCTATAAGCGCGGTCGCCTTGCTGCCCGTTATAATATACGCATTGTACGTCGTCCCGTCCGGCAGCGGGATGAGGCTGTCAAACAGCCGCCTGTTCCAGTCCAATGCGCTAAGCGATAACACACCCGGTCGTAATTCCCTCACTGCCATTTTTACCTCAGAAATGGTGCGAACATTGGCCCCGCGCATCGTTCAAGCAGAAGCGATTTGCAAGGCCGCACCACCCGATTAGTAATTGTCCCAAAGGCATAAAAGAAGGATGGTATCCGGCGGGTAACCGCCGCAGTCAAGCCTTACTTTTAACGAATTAAAGCCAATAGTGGAATACCGGCAAAGCTGGTCGGGTGGGTGAAATGGCGTGCGACGACATCTTGGTAAACACGGTCAAGAGAATTAAAAATAGCGGCGTCCGCCGCCTGGTTGACAGCCGCATGCGCGAGTTCAAGGCGCTAGGCCGAAAGTCCAATGACGAGATTTTCAAGGAATTGTGTTTCTGCATCCTAACAGCGAACTTTCAAGCCAATCGTTCAATCGAGATACAGCGCGAAATCGGCGGCAGATTCATCACGCTTTCCCAAGAGCGGCTGGCCGGCCGGCTAAGGGCGCTCGGTCACCGGTTCCCAAACACACGCGCAAGCTATATCGTCGAAGCGAGAAGGCACAAGGGCGCGCTGAAAGAAACGATGGCATCCCATAAAGACGAGCGGGAGCTGCGGGACTGGGTTGTCAGGAATGTCAAGGGTTTGGGCTACAAGGAGGCAAGCCACTTCCTGAGGAACATAGGCTACCTGAAGTTGGCCATAATCGACTTCCACATCGTGGACATACTCGTGCGGCACAGGCTCATGCGCCGTCCAAAGTCGCTATCAAGGAATAATTACCTTCGCATCGAGCGTCTGCTGGAGCGTCTTGCCGGAAGGCTTAAACTAAGCCTTGCAGAGCTTGACCTCTACTTGTGGTATTGCGAGACCGGAACCATCCTAAAATAGAATAATTCAGGTCTGCCGCAGGCCGGCCAGAAGTGATATAATGTCAGGCCCCGTAGTAATGTAGTAATACAGGGCGACCAGGGCGGCGTAGGACGATATGACCCCTATGGCTGTGGCTGTTCTTGACGCCCCATGCACGACTGAGAGCCCGACTATGAATCCTGCGATAACGCTCAAAGCGACGAAAAGCCATAACGCCGCCACAAGTAGCGTCGGCAGGCCGAATGCCAAAAGCCCAAGGCTTGCGAGTGTCGCCGGGATTCCCCAAGCCAGGCTGACGTAGAGCATGACAAAAAGCGTGACGACGTACTCGGCATGCCCTCCGAGCACCTTGATTATCAGGTGTGCGATGGCGCCGGTAATCATGTAAAAAACCATGGCAATCGATATTCCGACGCCTATCAGCAGCTGGCTTGTCAGCAGCCTGCCGCCGAGGGAACCGGCCGGAAGCTCGATGTACAAGCCTATAGAGTTCGCGGCGTACAGTATGGCAAAATCCGCGGCAAAAAGCAATGTCAGCTCCCCGAATTGCGGTTTTATGCTCATGCTGTCGAAGGCGTCAGCCCTGAACCTGAGCACTCCCGCAAGCCGCTCTAGAAATCCCATCGGTTTTTTGCCGTCCGCATCCGGCACCTTGTTCAGGGTTCGCGCTTTTTCCTTCCTTACGGCAGTCTTTGACGCTATGACCTCCGTCCTGCAGACCGGGCATTCAATCCACCTGTCGTCCACGGTCTTTTTACAGTGCGGGCAGTAGGCCATAGTCTACCATTAGTGGAATCTGCTATAAATACGAAGATAAATAATCGCAAACCAATGACTAGAATATGATTGCTGACGCGCTTGTGCCATTCATCGCAGTGGGCCTGGCAGAGCTTGGCGACAAGACCCAGCTGTCGATACTGCTGCTCGCATCCAAGACGAGCCGCCACCTGCCGCTTCTCGCCGGCATCTGCCTGGCGTTCCTCATAGTCGACGGGGCGGCAATCGCAGCCGGCTCCTGGATTACAAGCGTCGTGCCCCCAGCGGTCCTCAAGGCCGTATCAGGCTTGGTGTTCATATTCTTCGGCGTGCTGACCCTGCTCAGACGACCCGAAGAGTCCGGCGGCACGAAATCCGGGCAAAATCCGCTGCTGTCCGGCTTCATGCTCATATTCCTTGCGGAATGGGGCGACAAGACGCAGATAACGGCCGCGTTGTTCGCCACCCGCTACAATCCATGGCTGGTGCTTGCGGGGACGATGGCGTCGCTGGCGATGCTCTCGGCAATGGCGATATACATAGGAAGGCTGCTTTCCGAGAAAATAAACCGCTCGTTGATAACCCGGGCGGCAGGCCTGCTGTTCATACTAATCGGGCTCGCTTCATTTGCCCTGTGACGGCCTGCCTTCTCTTGGCGCAAAGCTCGCAGTCGACGTTCTCGCAGTTGAATGTGCCCTTTTTGCCCCACCGCAGGCCGTACTTCTTCAACCCCTCGATGATGTGGCATGCGTCCTTTCCCTTCTGGGTCAGCGTATAATAAACCCTCATCGGGGTGTTTTCCGTATTTGCCCGGCGTCGTACTAAGCCGTCGGCCGCCATGTCCTTCAGGCGCTCTGACAATACCTTGGCGCTCGCATTGACGAGCCGCCTGCGAAGGTCCATGAAGCTGATGCGCTGGCCCTTGCTGTAGTATATCTCCTTTATGATGAGCATCGTCCACCGCTGGCCGAGTATCTTTATGGTCTGCCTGATGGGGCAGAATTCCTCCGGGCTCATCCGATTGTCGCGTTTTTTCATGCTGTAGCCGAGTAACCGTTCGGTTACCATGGAGTTTATATCCCTGCACTAACAATAAGGTACCTAGTATATAAAAGTAATCCCCTCGGGGGATTGACGACGGAGGTGGAAGCAATGACAGGCCCAGGATGCAAATGCTGCTGAGAAAGGACGAACGTGCGTGGCTGTACCTCTTAAGGGGGCCACGCGTTTTTATTTTTTTATAATTATATCCTCCTTCTTGGAATCCTTTTGGAATCTTGTGTTGTTCTATGCCTTTTTTGGCTTTATCTCGGTCAGCAATATGACCTTGTTTGTCTGCCCGTATGGTATCTTCTGGATAATCTTCTTTGACTCAAGCTTCTGCAGCGTCCTGTGGGTCTTTACCCTGGAGTATCTTGTCCTCTCCGTGAGCTCGTTCTGTGTTATCTCGCCGCCGGCCCGTTCGAGCTCGTCCACTATCTCCTTTTCTTCTGGAGTTAGGTATAGCTTTTTGAGGTTTTCGTTCAGCTGTTTCATCTCCCTTTCGTGTATCAGCGAGCGCATGGCTATGCCGTTTGCTATGCAGATTATGCCTCCCGCAAGCATGGTCAAAAGCACCGGGGAGGTTAACATCCTTATCGGGTCTATCTGCCTGTGGTGTGTCGGTCCTCTTGTGCGGTTATATGTCTCGTTGTCCGGTATAATCGCGTATTCTCCGGTATTGTTGCCATTGATTGCCTGTTCCCTCTCTCCGGCCAGTATCGGCATATCCGGTCCTCCTTCGAATATTGGTATTCCCAGGACTTCTTCCCTCCAGAGTATCGAATAGGACATAAAGCAGTATGAGGTCAGGAGAAAGCCTCCGTAAATGAATGAGAGAATCATTATTAAAGTGTATGTCCTCCGTTTTTCGATACCTGCGAGTAATTGTTTCATTTTGTTACTTGTTTCATATCGTTTCAAAAACGATTTATATACGACTTCTGTTAATATTGTAACCGTTTGTAATCATTTGTAACCATCTGTAACAATCAAACAGGAAACGCATCGATTGCCTGTTAAACCTATAATATACTCACATTTCGGCTATAAAAAACGAAAATATACCCGGCAATTAATGAAAAACATGATTATCAATGCTCTGGCCAAAAACCATGGCACCAACGCGGATACGATAAGGTGAATAAAAATGTATTGGGATGACATAAATAATCAGGAGGCAAATGAAAATGAATAAACGGTTTGTTACGGGTTTGGGTCTATTATGTATTCTCCTATCCGCGTGGATTGTGTCAGCACAGACCACCTCAACGGATTCCGCAAGCTCATCATCCTCGGACTCTCCGACAAATGTCGTCGTGGATTTCGACGCCACGTACCTTGACTCGAACATGATGCCCGGCGACAGCGGAATCCTGAATCTCGTCCTAAAGAACACTGGCAGCCAGTACGCGGACAATGTTTATGTATCGCTTCCCAGCAATTCCCTAATCCACATAGACAAAAGGTTCTACCTTGGCAGGATGGACCCGGGAGAGTCAAAAACGATGCCAGTCCTCATCAGGGTGGAAAGCACGGCCAAGACCGGATTAACCGGAATACAAGTCCAGATAAGCTATAACGGATTCGACTCCAGCGGCCAGCGCGACAACAACAAGCTTGTCACCATGGAGATACCCGTCAGGATTTACGGAAATCCGCTATTCCAGCTGACGCCCTCCAAAACAACCTACTACAAAGACAACGCAGAGGAAATCAAATTGCAGGGTGTGGCACTATCCCCTGTCAAAGGCCTGGAAACCACATTATCGTCCGGCTGTCTTACGGTCATGGGCTCCTCGAGAAGCTATGTTGGCGACATTTACGCAAACCAGACATTCAATCTGATGTACCAGATAAAGCCCTCCGCTTCCGGTGCCTGCATAGCATCGGTGCGGCTTTCCTACACGGACGAGTCCGGCAGCAAAGTATCGGACAACGTCTCAATCGGCCTTAATGTCGAAGATGCTGGCGTTGACTTCAAGATAACCGACGTGAGCTACACCCCGACAGGCCCCGGCGAGCAGACCAACATGAAGATTATGCTAAAGAACGTGGGCAGCGCCGACGCCGAGAGTGTGACTGTTTATCTCGACCTTTCCTCCCCGTTCGCTCCGGTGGGCACGTCCGAGAGATACCTGCAAAGGATAAAGGCCGGCGAGGATGTTGAATTCGATTTCGGGGTGGCGGTCGGCTGGGACGCATCCACAACCTCCTATTCCATGCCCATGAACATAGACTACAAGGTCGGCGGCACATCATACACCCTGAATAAGAGCGTCGGGATAGACGTTAGCGGCAAGGTAATACTCGCAGTCATGCAGGTGCAGTCAAGCGGCGGCAATGTCAGAATCGACGTCGCCAACATCGGCACCCGGACGGCAGACGGCGTTAAAGCAACGCTTATAGTGTCACCTGCCGCAAATACGCAGCAGGCTGCTTTCAACCGAAGCAGGCAGGCGGGAGAAAACGCCAGCATGCCAAAGGGAGACGCCAGCCAGGCCGGCAGGAACATGACCTCTTCGCCCGACCAGCAGCAGCGCATCATCTCCTACAAGTCCGACATCAAGCCCAGCAAGCAGACTACGTTCACCTTCTCAACCTCCGCAACTGGGCCCGCAATCCTTGAGATTGAGTATACCGGAGTCAACAACGAGAGGATAACTCAGACCGAGAGGGTGACACTGTCCGGAGGAAGTTCGTTCGCCACGCGCGGTAGCTCGAACACGAATGGGAATAGCACAACCACAACAGCAATTGCTGCGGCTGTGGTTCTTGTTATTGCATACCTGGCTTATCGGTGGCTGAAAGGCAGGAAGAGAAAGTAAAATGCTGGATATAGCCCTGAATAACGTATTCCGGCACAAGCTGAGAAGCGCCCTCACGATAATAGGGATAGCGATGGGCATAGGCCTTGTGCTGGCGCTCGGTTCCATAGGAGAGGGGTTGAACCAGCAGATTTCACAGCAGTTCGGAAGTGTCGGCTCGGTTATAGATGTCAGGGACAACTCTGACAACGACATCGGCATTTCCCAGGACGCCATAGACGAGCTGAAGGATTGGCCCGAGATCGAGAGCGTCGTGCCAGTCGGGACTTACCGCATCACCCGGGGCTTTCGTTTCGGCGATTTCGGCGGCAGGATGGTGTTCGGTGGGGGCGGTCCGTCGGCGATGCTTACGTTCACGGGCGTGAGTCCAGACGACCAAGACTATCTGATAGGGGAGGATATCAATACATACGAAGGGGTCAAGCTGGACTCATCGGACGATGGCAATACCGTAGTGCTGCTTGGGCACTCGATAGCCGCCTCCCAGAACCTCAATGTCGGCGATGAGGTGCAGTACGACCGGCGTACCAATCAATCAACAGAGTCTTACTACTTCCCTGTCATAGGCATACTGGAGGAGACCGGCGATTCCAGCATAGACAACGCAGCATACGTGCCTCTGAAGACGATGCAGGAGATAGAGGACGACGACCGCATAACCTCCCTTAAGGTGAAGGTGATAGACGTAAGCATGGTTGAGAACGTCACCCAGAGCATAAACGACCAGATTGAAGACGTAAGGGCGTCCTCCCTGCTCACCATGGTGCGGCAGATAGAGTCAACGCTCCAGACAGTCCAGCTGGCGGTGTACAGCATAGGCATAGTCTCCCTGATAGTCGGGGGATTGGGCATCATGAACACCATGATAATGTCGGTCATGGAGCGCAGGCGTGAAATCGGGGTCATGAAAGCCATAGGCGCAACCACCGGGATGATATTGACACAGGTCTTGCAGGAGTCTGCGTTCATGAGCCTTATAGGCGGTTTCTTCGGCCTGCTGCTCGGATTCCTGGCGGCGGACGTGATTTCGCAGAACACGTCATTTACGGCGGTATTGACGCCAAACCTGATGGCTATCGCCCTTGGCTTTTCCATCTTCCTCGGCATGGGCGCGGGAATCTACCCCGCGTGGAGCGCGTCCCAGCTTGACCCGATAGAGGTGCTGCGCTATGAATGACGGTGAGATCGCCTGCAGACAGCTGGTTAAAACCTACAACTTAGGGCAGCCTAACGAATTCATCGCATTGAAGGGAATAGATCTGGAAATAAAAGAAGCGGACCTTATAAGCATCATAGGCCCGTCAGGTTCGGGCAAATCAACGCTCCTGAACCTCATAAGCTGCCTTGACACTCCGACAAAAGGCGATGTCTTCATCGAAGGCACTGCGATAAGCACGCTGAACGGCTTTGAACGCGCAAGGCTGCGCAGGGAGAAGCTCGGGTTCGTATTCCAGCAGTTCAACCTCATCCGCTCCATGACCTCATTCGAGAACATAGAGCTTCCCATGCGCTTCGAAGGGATATCGACGGGCGAAAGGCATAAAAGGGTGGAAGAACTCCTGTCGCTCGTAGGGCTGGAGGACAAGGCAGGCAACAGGCCGACCGAGCTTTCAGGCGGCCAGCAGCAAAGAGTCGCAATAGCGAGGGCGCTGGCCAACAATCCTAAAATAATACTGGCTGACGAGCCGACCGGAAACCTCGACACCGAAGCAGGGAAAAAGATCATGGATTTGCTAATAAAGCTGAACAAGGAAGAAAAGAAGACGGTCATCGTCGTAACCCATGACCCCCGCATAGCGAAAGCGGCCGACAAGACCGTGAAGATACAGGACGGCAGGATAATCTAGAATTCTTCAGCCGCCAGCGTGAACGTCTCGAAGAGGTTGGTTGCCGAATCGACGCTCCTTTCCTGGCTGGCGTATCCGCTCTTGCTCGCGTTTATCGTGTAGTTGCCGTATGCGGTCCTCGTCCCGTTGTTAACGTACCAAATCAACGTAACCCGGTTTATCCTACCAGACGGGCCTGTGGACTCGTTGAAGGCCAGCTCGCCGAAAACGTTCAATCCGGTTACGTTTGCATCTTCCAGCGCGTTTCCGAGCGAGTCGTTGACAAAGGCGTCAAAGTACCATTTTCTCAGGAGCTGTGAGCCGTCCACTGCATACTCGTCGGCCAGGTCGTATGTGGCGTTTAGCAGTATGTTATTCGTCGAATCACTCATGTACACGTCCTTGTCTGTGCTATCCGAAAGGTCGACGTCTTGGAATGTGTTGTTGGCGCTGCTGTAGAGCTGGAGGGCGTAGTCAGTGTTTCTGTGGGACGCAATCCTTGAAAAAGAGTTCGAGGAGCTGTCGTATAGCGATACGCCGTCGTTCGAGTTGTTGCTGCAGCGAAGGTCCGACAGCGTATTGTTGAAGCTTTCTTCAAGCTGGACGCCGTCGTTTCCGTTGTATCCTGCTGTGACGTCCGAGATGGTGTTGTTCACGCTGTAGTATACATATATGCCATCATACCAATCGTCGATACCGTTATAATCAGCGGTCACGCCTGTGATGGAGTTATAGCCGCCGTAATCTATATAAACGCCGTCGGCTGTGTTATTGCTGGCAGAAAGGTTCGAGACTTCATTGCCAAAGCCATTGCGCACAAACAGGCCAAAGTAATTGCCTGAACTGTTTATGTTGGAAAGAGCCGACGCGTTGGTGTGGTAGAAGACAAGCCCGTTGTTGCCTTTTGTATCGGAGCCCGCTATGGTGACGTTGTCGAGCACCGAACCGTCAGCCCCGCAAAGGAACAGTTCCGAAAACACGCCGTTTGAAAGGCTTACGGGACTGTTGTAATAGCCGATAGTCCGGCCGCCGGTGGAGGATACGTTCTCAAGCGTGTTAGAACACTCTTCCCGCGAGCCGAACCCGCTCACGGCTCCCATGATGAAGTCGTAGTAGCCGTTTTCCGAAAGGTTTGCGTTCCTGATGATGTTTCCGGCGCTGCCTGTCATGGCGAACCCGGACAGGGTGTTGTTGAACGCCCGAATGCCCGTGAAATTGCTGTAGTTGCTTGAATAGAGGCCGAAGCCCAGTATGTTCCAGTTGGCTCCTACGCTGGAGAACGTGTTGTAGTTGCTTCCTGCGACCGTTATCCCGAGTAAGCCTATGTTGGAGCTGACGGAGGTTAGGTTCGTGTGGGAGCTGTTGCGGATTATGAGAATGTGCAGAATGTTTCCGGTGGTCGCAACCCCATACAGCCTGCTGTAGGAGCTGTTTCCTATGGTTATTCCCAGCACGTTCAGGTTTGCCCTGACGTTGGACAGCGTGCTGTAGTGGCTGCTACGCCCGATTACTATGCCGAAAACGCTGCGGTTCACAATGACGTTGGACAGCGTGTTGCGCAGGCTGCCGTTCAATATCGCAATCCCTATAAGGCTGTAAGTGCCGCCGCCATCGCCTATGCGGGCGTCGTAGGGTATTTTGCCGTCAAGGCGGTCGATGCTTTCAATGGTTGGGATTACGCTTTTGCCCTCAGGATTGGACGGACGGCCGTCGTCCCCGCGTTCGTCGCCGGCGGTGGTTTGGATTGGCAGTGCATCCTCCAGCCCTACGGCGTCTGTCAGGGTCTCGTTTGTGAGGGTGGAGACTACCATCCGGGTTATGTTGTTGTCTGAACTGGAGACGAGGAATGCTCCTAGCGTATTATTATAAAGCGTGACGTTTTCTATTATGGCATTGTTGCTCGACTCCAGCTGGATGCCGACGGCCTGGTAATCCAAGTCGCTGTTGTATACGCGCGAGTTGTTGGCGTGGTAGAGTTTTATGCCGTAGCCGGCGTCGGAGCCGACGCTGACGTTGCAGTTCCTTATCATTGTGCCGTCTTGGTCTGAGTACACGCCGGCTGAATCGAAGCTGTCGTTCGTGATGGCGTAATCCTGGCAGTCGAACGTTACGTTCGGCGCATTTATGGTGATGCACCCTCCGCCGGTGTCCACAGCCGCGATTATGCCGGCCTGCTGCCTGTACTCGCGGTCCGGGACGTCAAGGGTCCTGCAGCCGTAGACATATGGCAAGCTTGAGCTGCTACTGCTGCTGCTTGAGGATGACATGACGATGCTGTTGGCTGAACTGC
>JAQTQS010000029.1 GCA_028712125.1 Candidatus Altarchaeota archaeon | reverse complement strand
GGCATAGTGTTGAGCTGGCTGAGGGTGAGTCGCTCCCGTTCCCGTCGACGTTTGTTTTGACGTTCAACGGTTATAGGACGAATGACTTCCAGGTCAGTCCGTGCTCAGGCGCAGGCGAAGGAAACATCGGTATTACCAAAATGGATTTCGTTGCCTTCCTGAGTTTCACCGGCGATGACGGGCAGAGGTACGACGACGTGCGCATGGACAACGGACCGTTCGAGACAGGCAATCTATTCATACTGGACGGCCGGCTCTACGAGTACGACAGCTACGAGCAGGACATGCAGACAGAAGTAAATCAGATGAAGGTTGTCCTGAAGGACGTGCTCAACGGGGGTAAGAATACCTACCGGCTTAATGCATATTACGGCGAGCCTGACTTCGAGACCACCACATATGCGTTTGAAGAAGCTGCCGAGAATGACGTGACCGAGCTGATAGAAGTCGATCCTGAAATAAACGATACCGACATATTCGACGGCGATATAGGGGATATCTACGCAATGTGGATTGACGGCACACTATCCTTCGGAGAGGAACCATCCGGCTTGGACGGCGGCACCTTCGGCACGTTCGACGGTTTTGACGAGGACGGCAACAAGCTGGAGGTCAGCATCGTTAACGAGGACGGCGATCTTGACATGAACGGTGACGGGAACAGTAATGACCGTCTTATCGTCATAAAGAACGAGCAGGGCGAGTATGCGGTTATCGACCTCTACGACCGTGATTACGACAGCGATGATGATTCCAACCGGCAGTACTGGGAGACTGCGCTCTCAACCTACTACTGGGGCGATGAGGGCGTCTTGGAGGGCAACGTCAGCGCCCTTTTGAACGACGAGGACGACACCATCCTGATACTGCCCGAGGGCGGGGACAGGATTACCATATCCTACGGCTCTAACGAGAAGATCGACGCGTTCTCGGTCTGCCACCCGAAGGATGAGGTGTTCGGCACCGCGTTCATAGGGACGAGCGAGCAGGAGACCATGCTTGAGGCGGTCATCACGAAGGATGACGAGGGCAAGGAGCAGACGGTCGGCTGCTGCACCTACACCGTGAAGGAGTTCTCAGTTACGGTTAAGGACGCCAGCCAGCGGGTCACAGAGACCACCATGAACCCGATAGTCGGAGGCTTGGTCGTTGCCGAGGATGCGGCCGACATGGCCAAGAACCTGATTATCGTCGGGGGTCCGGCTGTGAACACGCTCAGCAGC
Source organism: Candidatus Altarchaeota archaeon (assembly GCA_028712125.1). Lineage (GTDB taxonomy): Archaea > Altiarchaeota > Altiarchaeia > IMC4 > SCGC-AAA252-I15 > VGJA01. The sequence continues at coordinate 16,935 of JAQTQS010000029.1, read as the reverse complement.
GTGACTGCCGCCGAGCTTTCCGAGGAGGATGACCGTTTCATCGTCAGGAAGGACGGCAACAAGGTCATCGTCGCAGGCTATGACGCGAAGGACACTGTCGCGGCCGGCAATGCGCTTATCAAGTGGCTGCAGGAGAGCGTCCACGCTTAGGCGCGGTTTTAGGGCGGGTTTTTTCTAATCCCGCCCTTTTGTCTTTTTTTCCATTTTTTGTCTTTTTTCCAGGATGTCGTCCGCCCCTTAATCCGGCTCATTTTTATATCCCTTTGTTTCCATAGTATTGTCGGGTAGCGGCCGTCGGGCTGCCCCTGTTTTTCCGCGAGGGATTACGGGGAGGAAGTTCCGCCCACCATGTGTGGCGACGGGGGCGAGAGTCTCCGGAGGGCGATGCAGAGACGAGATGCGGCGCGCATGTGCGATGAGGTTAAGTCCGAGGTCGCGCGCTTGCGGTTTGAAACGAACGTCCTCCCGCCGTGTGGTGCAAGGCCGTTTACGGCCGCGTAGAAGAATGCCCGGATGCCTTTATGCCGGCATGGCTGGCTATGGCAACCAAAGGCGGACTACAGGCCGCTACCCACCCTCTACTTCTTGTATATTAGATTTTGGTGTACTTTTTTCCGAAACGGAAAAAAGCACGCGTGATTACAGGCCGCTGCCCGGCTCCTGCCTTCTTTTAGTGGCGGCATTCGCTTTTAGGGCATTATTTTTTAACTTCCTAGGCGCATATCATTATCCAAGATGATTGTGATGAAGTTCGGCGGGACGTCCGTCGGAGACGGGGAGCGCATCGCGAATGTCGCAAAGCTGGTGCTCAAGGAGAAGCCTCCGGTCGTTGTCGTGGTCTCGGCATTGGGCGGGGTTACCGACAAGTTGGTCGGGATTGCGAACCGCGTCGTCGAGCTGCCGACCCAGGTCGTGGAGAAGGAGGTCGGAATCTTCCACCGGGAGATTGTGCTCCAGCACCGTAATGCGGCTCTTGAGGCCGTCAGGAGCAAGCGCGTGGTTTCCGAGGTCTTGCCTAAGATTAGCGAGCTTGCGGACCAGCTGAAGGTCGCATTGCTCGGCGTGGGCTATTTGGAGGATTTGTCGCCGAAGTCGCTTGACTATATCATGTCTTTCGGCGAGCGTTTGAGCAGCATCATCGTATCAGGCGCCTTGGAGTCGATGGGCGCGAAGTCCGTCGCATTGACGGGCTATGAGGCGGGCGTCGTCACCGACAGTAATTTCGGCCATGCCCGGCCGAAGCCTAATGTGATGAAGGACGCCGTGCGGCAGAAGCTTATGCCCCTGCTTCGCAAGGGGATTATTCCCGTGGTCACGGGTTTTGTCGGCGGCGACGAGAAGGGGAGGATTACGACGCTCGGCCGCGGGGGCTCTGATTACAGCGCGTCCCTTATCGGCAGGTATCTCAAGGTTAAGGAGGTCCAGATTTGGACCGATGTCGACGGGATTCTCACGACCGACCCGAAGATGGTGAAGCATGCCAGATTGATTCCCGAGCTTTCGTATGTTGAGGCTATGGATTTGGCTTATTTCGGGGCGAAGGTCATCCATTCGAAGATGATCGAGCCTGCGATGGTGGCGAACATCCCGGTCCGGGTCTTGAACACGTTCAATCCTTCGTGCGAGGGCACGCTGATCGTCCGCAAGCAGAAGAAGGTTGAGGGCATCATCAAGGCGGTCGCAATCACGAAGGACGTCGTAGTCATGAATTTGCAGGGCATCGGGATGGCCGAGACTCCGAACATCGCAGGCCGGCTGTTCTCGGTCTTGGGGAACGGCAACATCAACGTCATCATGATATCCGGCTCGTCCGAGAGCAACCTATCCTTTGTCATCAAGAGCAAGGAGGTCAAGCGGGCCATCGAGCTTCTGGCCGAGGAGTTCGGCGACGGCGACATCAGGGGCGTCGGCACGATGGAGGGCGTCTCAATCATCAGCGTCGTGGGCGCGGGGATGCAGGGCGCGAAGGGCATCGCGGCGAAGGTGTTCGAGACGGTCTCGAACGCCAATGTTAACATCATCATGATTGCGCAGGGTTCCTCCGAGGTTAACATAGCCTTTGCCGTGAACGAGAAGGATGCGGGCAAGGCGCTTGAGGCCTTGCACGGGCGGTTCGTTGCCTAAGATGAAATCACAGCTCTTGGAGCGCGTTTCGGGTCTGCTTGAGGGTGCGAATTTTGCGGTCTCCGACTGCGGGGGCTCGCGCAGCTGCTTTGACTTCATAGCGAGGAAGGGCCGGACGCTTCTCTTGGTTAAGGTGCTGAGCAATATCGAGGGCCTTACGGCGAATACTGTTCATGAATTGAGGAAGGCGTCGTTTTTGACCGGGGGTGTGCCGTTCGTGGTGGGCGAGCGCCTGAAGTCTTCAGAGCTTATGGACGGCGTGTTGTACGAGCGTTACGGCATGCGGGCGCTGAACGTCCAGACGCTGAAGGCGGTTCTTTCGGATTCAATGCCTTTCACCCACAGCATCCGGGGTAATTATTGCGTAAATATCGACAGCGGCATGCTCAAGTCCTTGCGCGGCAGGCTTGATTTGACCCAGGAGGAGCTTGCGCGGGAGCTCGGGGTGAGCAAGCAGAGCGTGTACCGCTATGAGGCTTCAGGCAGCGTATTGTTCGACGTGATGGAGCGGATGCTCAGGATTTTCGGCGACGACAGGCTGCTTTTGCACGAGAACCCGCTGAAGACCGGGCGCGCGTCCGAGGACCAATCCTATAACATGCACGTCACCGACATGAAGCGCGTCGTCGCGAGGAAGCTTTCGGATATGGGCTTTTCGACTTCAATCGTGAATGCGCCGTTCGACGTCGTCGCGCGCAAGCGAGAGACCGTATTCGCCGTCGTCAGCAACGACCAGAGGCGCCTTGAGAACAAGATCCGCCTGGTCCGGGAGGTTACGGGGATGGTCGGCGGCTACGGGCTGTGCGTGACCGACAGGCAGGTCGTATTCAAGGACGGGGTTGCGGTGCTCAGGCCTTCTGAGCTGGACGATTTTGACAGCCCTGACGAGCTGTTCGACAGGATTGGCGGTTGAGCCGTTTATTTTTAAATACTGATTCCTATATACGGGCAAACCCATTAGAAATCTTAGAGGTGCGCAAAATGTTCCCATGGAGAAAACGCGGACGCAGCCCGTTCGACGACTTTTTCAACTTCGACTTCGACGTAGGCGAAGACTTCCAGCAGTTCCGCGAGGAAATGGAGCGGATGATGGAAGAAGCTAGGAAAGGCACGGGCAATAAGCCGGGCGAAGGCGGCCCGTTCGTCTACGGCTGGAGCATGCGAGTCGGCCCCGACGGAAAGCCGCATGTTGAGAAATTCGGCAACGTCCCTGCGAAGGGGGGCGAGGGGGCGCCGGAGATAACAGGCGAGCGCGAGCCGCTGACCGACGTAATCGAAGGCGATGAAGAGATAAAGGTAATCGTCGAGCTTCCGGGCGTCGACAAGAAGGACATCAAGCTCGAAGCCGGCGAGGAGACGCTCTCGATAGCAGTGGACTCCGAGAAACGGAAGTACGGCAAGGAGCTCCTCCTCCCAGCCAAAGTCCTTCCCGACACCACGAAGGCGAACTACAACAACGGCGTCCTCGAGGTAACGATAAAGAGGGCCGAGCGCAAGCCGGACAAGGGCACGCGGTCCGTGAAAATAGACTAGACGCGCCGGCATTTATATACAGCTAAACCTATACATTACTTCGCTTTATAAAACAGCTATCAAACACTCTTTTGAGGTGAAAAAGACAATGGCACAAGGACAACAGATATTTATCCTGCCAGAAGGGGCGTTTCGCACCACCGGCAGGGACGCGCAGAGAAACAACATCATGGCTGCGAAGGCAGTCGCAGAAACAGTAAGGACCACCCTCGGACCAAGGGGCATGGACAAGATGCTCGTAGACGACATCGGCGACATCGTAATCACCAACGACGGCGCGACAATCGTCGAGGAAATGCACGTCGAACACCCGGCCGCAAAAATGGTCGTCGAGGTCGCGAAGACCCAGGACGACGAAGTCGGCGACGGGACTACGACAGCGGTCGTACTCACCGGCGAACTATTGTCGAACGCCGAAGCGCTATTGGACCAGGGCATCCACCCGACAATCATAGCAAGAGGCTACCGCATGGCTGCCGAGGAATCGCAGAAGATACTACACAAGATAGCCCGCAAGATCACGCTTGAAGACACCAAACTCCTCGTTGAAATAGCTGAAACGGCCATCACCGGCAAGGGCGCGGAAATGTCCAAGGACATACTAAGCGCGCTATGCGTGAAAGCGGTCCAGCAGGTCTCAGAAGACTCCGGCGGTAAGATAGTCATAGACCTTGACAACGTCAAAATCGAGAAAAAGACCGGCGGAAGCACAAACGACTCAGAGCTCATACAAGGCGTCGTGATAGACAAGGAGCGCGTCCACTCAGGCATGGCCAAGAAAGTCGAAAACGCAAAGATTGCGCTGCTAGACGCGGCCCTCGAAGTGAAGGAGACCGAGACCGACGCTGAAATCCAGATTACCGACCCGTCGCAGCTTACCGCGTTCATCGCGCAGGAAGAGAAGATGCTCAAAGACATGGTCGACGAAGTCAAAAAGAGCGGCGCAAACGTGTTGTTCTGCCAGAAGGGCATCGACGATTTGGCCCAGCATTACCTTTCCAAGGAGGGCATATTCGCCGTTAGACGCGTGAAAAAGTCCGACATGGAAGCGCTCGCAAAAGCCACAGGCGGCAAAATCGTGACAAACCTGAAAGACCTTAACAAGGCCGACCTCGGCATAGCCAAAACCGTGGAAGAAAACAAGATAGCAGGCGACGAGATGGTATTCGTCCGCGACTGCAAAAACCCGAAAGCCGTCACAATAATCCTTCGCGGCGGGACCGAGCACGTCCTGGACGAAGTCGAAAGAGCCGTAAACGACGCGCTTAAAGGCATTGCCGCATCCATCGAAGTCGGCATGGTCGTATCAGGAGGCGGAGCGCCCGAAATAGAGCTCGCAAGACAGCTCCGGATATACGCCGAAAGCGTCGGCGGCCGGGAACAGCTCGCAGTAGACGCCTTCGCAGAAGCCGTCGAGATAATCCCAAGGACGCTCGCCGAAAGCGCAGGCATGGACGCCATCGACACGCTCGTAAAACTCCGGGCCGAACACGACAAAAAGAACGTCGACATGGGCGTACTAGTCCTGAAAAGCACCACAGGCGACATGTGGAAAGCAGGCGTCATAGAACCGCTCAAGGTTAAAACCCAGGCCGTCAAAAGCGCATCAGAAGCAAGTGAAATGCTCCTGCGCATAGACGACGTCATCGCCACCAAAAAATCAGGAGGCGGCGGCCCCCCAGGGGGAATGCCACCCGGAGGCATGGGCGGAATGGGAGACATGGACATGTAGGCGAAAAAACGCCTACACGGCCATTTATAAGCACTATAATTTAAAGATAGAATATGGGTTTAAGTTTAGAAGAAAAGATAGAAGACCTTAATCAGCTTATTAGAGAAGAAGTTGTGGGAAGAGATGCTCGAAACGTTCAGTTCCAAATCTTCTACTTCGCATTATTAAGTGCGGTATGTGCCTCTGCACTCGTAGCATCATTATTTAAGGGGTTAGAATTATCTTATATATCCGATACCCAATTACAAATTAAATTATACGCTTGGATTGCAGTAATCTCATCAATTTTATTAACTGTTTTTTGGAAGCAGGGAAAGAAGGTATTAAAATTATCCTCAGTGAGTCTTTCAGGTACTATTCTAAAGGATGATATTCTAACGTATTGGCGAAATGATTACCAGCCTAACTATGAGGGGCGTGCGGATATATCAATTATCCCTTCGTTGAAAGAAAATAAATATACCCTAAAAATTGAAGACACAAAAGACGATGCTGAATTAGGTAAGTTGGAATTTAATATCACTAATAAAAGATTTGAATTGTCCCTCTCACCCGAAAATAAAGAATTGACTAAGTTTTTCCGTAAAGATTTTGAAAAATTACAAAATGAGGAATATATAAAAATAACCGTGGATAACATGGAGAAAGAAGTTTAAGATGAAAATATTTTCCAAATACCTACGAAAAAATCCGGTATTCCAGTCTCTTAGTGCAATAATACTGATATTAGTGATAATAGCTATTGCATTTATCCTCTCAAAAGTAATTTAAAAAATTAACTCGATCTTATCTGAAAAGATTTGTAAGAAAGGATATTCCTAAATAAAGTAAGAGACATACACATGTCCTCCAGTGGATAGTGATATCATGAAAATAGGTAGAAATGATCCTTGCCCCTGTGGAAGTGGTATAAAATACAAAAAATGCTGCCTTAACATAAGACTATATGGACATACATTAAACCTAAAAGGGCAAAAGGGTGAAGAATTCGTTCATAATCTTGCAAATCATACATTTCTCCAAGATTGGTGCTATCCTAACCCCTGTCTTCCAAATGGGAAAGAAATTTGTGATCTTTTGGTGCTTTTCGACAATATAGCGATAATCTGGCAGATAAAAAATCCAAAATTACACAGTGGAAAATATAAGGAATCAGAAGTAAAACGAAACATTGAACAGTTACTAACTGCAAAAAATAGGTTAATCTGTGGAAAAGTGCCTATTGTGGTGGAAAACCCAAGGCGTAGTCAAGAGACTATAAATCCCTCAGATATAAAGAAAGTCTTTCTAATATCTGCACTTGTAGGAGAACCCGAAGAACATTTCTCCTTCTTTGAGATTATTGAGGACGCACCAATCCACATATTTAATCGAGAGTTTGTGGAGTTATCATTGAAGGAATTAGATACGATTGTGGATTTTGTACATTATCTAGAAGAAACAGAGAGAGCATTTAGTGCTTCTAAGAAGATAACAGTGAATGGTGGTGAAAAAGAAATATTGGCAACATATCTAAGCAATGAAAGGAGTCTAGCAACGTTTGACAAGTACGATACTATCCTTGTTGAAGAAGGCTGTTGGGACAAACTAATTCGACGACCAGAATTTATAAAAAAGAAGGAAGAGGATAAGATAAGCTACCAATGGGATAGTATCCTAGACTGGGCTCATACTGCCGGGGTAGATTATGAAATAATTGCTAGGGAATTAGCAAGGCCAAATAGGTTCTATAGAAGATGTCTTGCGAAAGCATATACAGATGCAAGATTACGAGCACATAATGAAAAAACAAAAGATGTATTTAGAAGAATGACTGAAGTAGAGAACACAACATATTGTTTCCTCATGATTGATGAAAAAATTTCAAGAGAAGTTAGAAAAAATATGTTACAATTAATGTGTTACATCGCTAGAGGCATAGTTACAAAGAATAGCAATGTCATAGGAATAGCAACGGAGAAAGCCATAACACCAACTTGTTCCTATGATTTCTGTTACCTAAATTACCCTAAATGGACAAATGAAAACAAAAAGGAGGCTGCTAGATTACAAAAAGAGACAGGTATATTTACAGATACTAAATATCTACATCAACATGAAGAGGAATATCCAACAAATTGACTCAAGTCACATCGGGCCTTACATGACTATTTTTTATTTGGTATTAAGAGCTTCGTACCAGTTTTGAATGACTATCCGCATTGAAAACTAGTAAAAACGGCCAAAAAGTTGGGCAAAATTTTGAGAAGTAAAAAGTGTGTGGCAGTTATTATTTGGACCAGCATAAGTCCAATTTATTAATCTCTTGGTTTTTCTTTTTTTAGTTCATTAAAGATAAGGAGAAATGCGGGCACTGCCATCAGAAAATGACTAAAATCACCTGTAACTTTATATATAACAAGCGACACAATTAGAGAGATACTTATAGTTAATAAACTTTGTTTTTTCGAAATACAATATTGTATTGACTCCTGAAGTATCTTGTTTATATAATCAACACTCTCCTTTCTCTCAATTAAAGCTTCTAACAATGGCAACTTAGTATACGCTTCTTCAACTTCTTGGTCATATAGAAACTTCGCAATCATATCAAAACTGTTTTTAATTTTATCCTCTTTTTCAGAATTAGTAACCGTTTGGAGCAAAAGAGCCCCCTTTTTTAAAACTTCTAAGATTTTTCGTAATTTTTCTATGTCTTCTTGTGAATGTTTTGAACCAAAACTAAAGGATAATCTTGGCCCAACACCAAATTCCATATTTCCAAGAGATTCATCTAATTTTTTAATAGCATCAAACCTATCCTTTTTGCTAGTTGTTAATTTATACCTTCTCCATATTTCAGAAAAACTTAGATAAGTTAAGTAAAAATCTTCCCTGGCTGTCCAAATTGGGTGTGTTTGAACTAATTGTCTAAGTACTTGTCTAACTAATACAAGCAAAGTCAGCCCGAATATAAGTAATAACAATGTAATTTTTACATCTATCCCAATGGATATTACTGCCACTACAAAGAGAGTAAAGAGAGAAGACACTAAAAATGCTAATAGTTTTATAACCAGTTTAAAATTATCATCTGATTTTTTCTTTTTTTCTAATTCGGCACGTGTTTCGTTATCATCCATTTTATCTAAGACTATTACTCTATTAGTAAATTACCCAAATATAATAATATGTTCATCTTCCCTGTGGTTTTGATTTGGTCTTTTTCGCTTATTGGTGCGAGTTCCGCTAGTTTGGGTTTCATTCCGTATTCTATAATGTCGTTGTTTTTTTAGAATTCCAGTAGCGGTCTCCATGTGCTTCTTGTTTGTCCTGCGGCTGTTTCTTTAACCTGATTGTCGGCGTGGTTATAGTTCTTGGTATTCCTTGCCGCGGGGGAATATCAGTGTGACGTATACTGTTTTGTCTTCCACGTCGTAGACTATGCGGTAGTCGCCTGTCCTGATGCGGTAGGCGTGTTTCCTGCCTTTTGTGCCCGACAGTTTTTTGATGTCCGCCTTGGGCCGGGGCGTCAGTGGGTCTTTTTCCAGCTCCTGCAGTGCGGTCTTGACTTTATTTTGTATTTTGGCGGGCAGCCGGTCGTAGAAGTCGCGGGCCTTGCGGTGGATTAGGACTTGGCGGGCCATTTAGAGGTCGCTTAGCGGGACGAACTCGCCTTTTTCTTTAAGCCTCTGGTAGTGGGTTTCCATAATCTGGGCGTGGTCTGCTATGGACAGCAGTTTTCGGATTAAGACGTCGTAAGTCTCCCCTTTCATGCCGTAAGTCTTCAGCAGCTCCCTTGTGTCCTGGCGGACGGGTATCATGGCATATCCGGACATAAAATCACCATAATTATTATGGTTATAACAATTATAAATAGAATATCCATACCCCCTCCGACATAGCGGTTTAGACCGTCTGTCTTGCTCCCTTATGCGTTATGCATTTTGCCGCGGTCTGGTTTCCAAGCCGGCCGGATTCCAATGGCGTTTTTCCTTTCAGGATGCCTGTCAGGTAGCCTGCGTTGTAGGCGTCTCCCGCGCCGGTCGTGTCCAGCGGCCTGATTTTTTTGCAGGGTATGGGAGTTCCCTTGTCCTGGCAATGGATGTAGCATCCTTTCGGGCCTAGTGTCACTGCGATTTGTTTTACTCCGAGTTTGCTTAGTTTTTTGCAGGCGGATTTGTAGTCTGTGCCCGTTAGTTGTTCGATTTCTTTTTTGTTCAGGATGAGGACGCCGCATCTTTCGAGGAGCGGCCGTAGTTTTTTCAGGCCTTTTTTTGTGTAGAGGTCTCCCGGCGAGAGGCTGATTACGGTCTTGTCTGAGAGTTGTTTGACTAGTTTTTTCTGTCCGTTAAATTGCATGTCGTCTACAAAGGATGAGAGGTGTATTATCTTCGCTGTTTTGGCGTATTCTATCTCTTTCCTTCCTGTTTTCAGCAGGCTGTTTGCGCCCGGGTGGGGGTAGAGCGTTCGTTCGCCTTTCTCGTCCACTAGTCCGGTGGTCACGCCCGTCCCGGCTTTTGCCGTCTGTATATTGCGAATGTCAACTCCCCGTTTTTTAAAGTCTTCAAGGATTCTTTGGCCTTCAATGTCGTTCCCGAGCGCGCCGATGAAGCCTGTCTTGAAGCCCGAATCGGCGAGCCATGCTATGGTGTTGGCCGCGCTGCCTCCGGGGCATTCTAGCATGCTTTCAACCGGCTGGTGTTCGCCCGGTCTGGCCGTCTTTTTCACATAGCAGAGGCGGTCTAGGTTGAGCGCCCCGAAGCCGATTACGTCTGGCATTTTTAGTTATTTCGAGCGGCAGCTTATAACCGCAGCAGGCTCTTTTAAGCCCTAAGGCATAGATTATAAGAGCATGGCCCGTTTAAGGCTGTTTTTTATGGTGTTGCTGGCTGTTTGCCTGCTGCTGCCGTTCGTTTCGGCTGCGGATAACGGCACGTGCAGCATCGGGGAGAACGTGTGCGCGGTCGGGGAGTCGGTTGAGCAGTCTTTGAGTCCGTCCATTGCTCCGGAGAATTTGTCTAATGTAACTTGTGTGGCCTTTTTCTACGGGATTGGCTGTTCGAAGTGCGCCGAGGTTGAGCCTTTCATCGACGAGCTTGCTTTAAAGTATTGCGACCGGGTGAAGATTCATTATCTTGAGGTTTACCATAACGCGAGCAATTACGATTTGTATAAGAATTATGCCGATATGAAGGGGATTCCGGAGGATAAGCGGGGCATCCCGCTCGTCGCCATTGGCGACAAGTATTTCATGGGCACAAGCCAGATTCGCGACAATCTGGAGGCCGAGATTCTGCGGGAGAATCCCCTGGAGAGCGTGTGTCCCCTGACCGGCGAGCCCGGGTGTTCCCTCGAGTACGACCCGACTAAAGTTTCTCCTCCGGTGGTGCGTCCGGTGTCTTTGTGGTTGATTGTCATCGCGGGCCTTGTGGACAGCATCAATCCGTGCGCGTTTGCGGTGATGATTTTCCTGCTTACTTTTTTGATACAGGTGTCGAGCAGCAAGGGCCGGGTGCTCAAGGCGGGCGTTGCGTACATCGCGAGCGTCTATGTCACCTATTTCCTGTCGGGCCTGGGCTTGCTGAGTTTCGTCCAGCTGCTAGGGGTTTCCTCGATTATGGTTAAGGCTGCCGCTGTGGTCTCGATTTTCGCAGGGCTGATTAACATCAAGGATTATTTCTGGTATGGCAAGGGGTTTACCTTGAAGATTCCGGATTCTAAGAAGGGCATTATCGAGCGGTGGGTGCACCATGCGAACGTGCCCGGCGCCATCGTCCTCGGCTTTTTGGTTTCCATGTTCGAGCTGCCGTGCACCGGCGGCGTCTATCTTGCTATTCTCGCGCTCCTGGCCGATTCAATGACGCATGGCGTGGCAATGGCCTATCTTCTAATCTACAACGTCATGTTCGTCGCGCCCTTGGCTGTCATATTGCTTTTTGTCATGCGCGGCATGAAGGCCGAGCGCCTTGAGAGCTGGCGCGAGTCCGGCAAGAGCCTCATGAAGCTTTCGCTCGGGCTGCTGCTCGTGTTCCTTGGCGTTGCCATGCTGCTCGGCTGGTCGCTCTAGCGCTTGTTATAAGGATGTAATCCAAAAACAGGGTTAATCATGTTTAAGGGTTTGTTTGAGCGTTTTGGGGGCGGGAACACGCTGTATTACCCCGGCTGTCTTACGAAGTTCGCCTTGAAGGACAAGCAGGCGCAGTACGAGGGGCTGCTGAAGAAACTGGGCGTCGAGTACATCAAGCTTGCGGACGTCGAGCAGTGCTGCGGCATCCCGGTGTTGAACGCCGGCTACCGCGAGGATTTCGAGCGCCTTAAGAGGAAAAATCTCGCCATCTTCAAGGAATACGACGTCAAACGGGTCATAACGAACTGTCCCGGCTGCTGCCATACGCTGAAGAACGAGTACGGCCTTGATGCGGTGCACATCACTGAGCTTCTGGCCAGGAATATCGGCAAGGTTGCCGCAGTCAAGGGCGGCGATATCACCTATCATGACCCGTGCCATCTCGGCAGGTGGGGCGGCATTTACGACCAGCCGAGGGACGTGCTTCGCAAGCGCGGTTTTGAGGTTAAGGAGCTTTCCTACAGCAGATCTGACAGCATGTGCTGCGGGGGCGGGGGCGGCCTGAGGCAGAACGACCGGGCGACTTCGGATGCCGTCGCTAGGAACGTGTTGAAGAATACGAAGACGAAGCGTCTTGTGACTGCTTGCCCGATGTGCTACTATCATTTGAAGGAGAACGCGCAGGGCGTTGAGGTTTTGGATTACAGCGATGTATTGAAGGATGATTGACGACTTGATTGGGATATTCGGGCGGGAGAACGTGGGCGTCGACGAAAAAGACATTCTTGCCTACAGTTATGACGCTTCGGACGTCGAAGGCCGGCCGCTGGCGGTGGTCTGGCCTAAGAGCGCGAAGCAGGTTTCGCGTTTGATGGATTACTCGGTCAAGAACGTTATTCCGGTGTTTCCCAGGGGCGCGGGCACGAATCTTTCGGGCGGGGCAGTCCCGTTCAAGGGCATTGTCGTAGATTTCTCGCGGATGAACAATATCATCAGCATCTCCGGCGGAAGCGTCGTGGTCGAGCCGGGCGTCGTGCTCGAGGACCTTGAGAAGGAGCTTAACGGCCGGGGCATGACGCTTCCCGTGCTTCCGGCAAGCGACAAGGCGTGCACTGTCGGCGGGTGCGTAGCAGAGGATTCGGCCGGCATGCGGGCCATCAAGTACGGGACGATGCGCGACTGGGTTCTCGGGTTGGAGGTCGTGCTGCCTGACGGCCGCATCATCGAGACGTCTGACCTTTCTTTCGTCGGCAGCGAGGGCGTGATCTGCCTGATTACGAAGGCTACGTTGAAAATCGCGCCGAAGCCGGAGGCCAGGAGCCTTACCGTAGTCGAGGTCGGCACTTTCCGCGAGGTTCAGGAGAAATTGTTCTATTATCTGGATAAGAAGGCGTCTTCTATCGAGCTTGTGTCCGCGCGCATCAACCACATCATTAAGCGGCCGCTTGGCTCGAGGAACACTATTGTCGTCGAGTTCGAGGATGCGAGCGGTGATATCACCGACCCGCGGGAGGTTTCCCGCATAACTGAGCATCGCAAGACCATCTCTTCGCAGCTTGCGTCCGAAGGCTATGTCATGGTGGAGGACCCGAGGGTGCCTCTTGAAAAGACCGCCGAGTTCCTTGAGGAGATTGACAGGCTCGGCATCCCGTGCTACGGCCATCTGGGCTATGGCGTGCTGCACCCGCGGTTCATGAACGTAAGCGACCGCAGGAGGATTGCCGACGTCGTTCTGAAGGTTGGCGCGAATCCAGTGGGCGAGCACGGCATCGGCGTCTTGAAGAAGGCGCTCAAGACCAAGGACTGGCTTGTTCCTCTGAAGCGGGAGTACGACCCGAAGAACGTGCTGAATCCCGGCAAGGTTTTTCCGGGAGGCGTTGTCCCGGACGTGCAGGAAGTTCGGACGTGCGTGCTCTGCGGCATGTGCCGGAGCAGGTGTCCCGTCTTCAAAGCGCTGCTAACCGAGAGCGTGTCCCCGAGGGGCATGGCAATCTTTATCGAGAAGGGCCTGAAGGACACCGTCTTCTGGGAGAAGTGCAGCCAGTGCCGGGCGTGCGACGGAGTCTGCCCGATGAGCGCCGAGCTCTCCAGGAAGATTCGGGACCGGCGGGAGCAGCTGATAAAAGAGGGCGTTGAGACTCCCGGAAACAGGGTGATGATGGAAAACGTGAGAAAGTACGGCAACCCGTTCGGCAAGACGGCCGAGGGCAAGGGTCCGAAGGAATTGTATTGCTGTTGAAATGGATTTGAAATCGAAGTTAAGGCGGCTTTGGGGTTCTGAGGATTTCTGGATGCTTGCGTACATATCGGTCCTCACTTACGCGGTATCGCTCGTTTTCTTCACGGTGCTGTTCCTTGCCGCGCCCTATCTCATAACCTCGGAAAATTCTTTCATCCGGGGCCTCGGCGCCGTGGCCTATAACTCGGTCTCGCTCTTCAAGATGTGCCACCAGCTGCCGGAACGCTCGCTATTTATCGGAGGCGTTCAGTTTCCCATATGCGCCCGTTGTTTGGGCATATACATAGGCGGCTCTATAGGCGCCATCGCGGCATTCATTGCCGGGCGGCCGAAATTCCTCTCAGGTAAGGTACTGTTAGTCCTGTTTGTTGCGCTGACGGCTCCGATGGCAATCGACGGCGTGACGCAGACGCTGCTTTACGCAAGGGAGAGCAGCAACGGACTTCGGCTTGTCACAGGACTGTTGTTCGGTTTCGGCCTGCTTTACCCCATCGGTTCGGTCGTCTTCGCAAAAGCGCGGCGTCTGTCATCCGAAAAAAGGCAGGTGGAGTTCATGTCTCTTGCAGTCAACGGTTTTGTGGTATTGCTCGTCCTCGCGGCAGGCGTGTACGCCGGCATGCATTACCTGTCGCAGGCCGATGCATTCGTCCATGCCGGCAGGGTGATATCGTTCACTGTGGCCGAGACGAGATTGTTCTACATACCGCCGAATGCTGTTGCGAACGTCAGATACGACCCTTATCTGAAATCGTACAACGACGCCGTTCTCTCGGACATTGCCAGGATAAACTACGACAGCCATCCGCACGGCCTTTGGGCTGTCGTGTTCCTCGTGGAGCCGCCGGCGTATGAAGGAAAAGTTGTTTATTACTCGAGCGGCGGGAGCGAGTGCGTCTACTTGGACGCATGGACTGGCGAAGTCGCCTTCAGGAGCACTCACTGAAAAATACCGAGCCTTTTGCCCGCGTCCATCCAGCCTTCGGCGTACTCCAATGCCGCGAGGGCGTTCGCGTACTCCCCCCTGTCGTAGAAGTGCTTCGCGTCGCTGTAATAGCCCAGCGCCATCTCCCTAAACTCCCGCCTGGATTTCGCGAGGTCGATTTTCTTGGGTTCCGCATCCTCCAACCTTTCAAAGAGCGGCGCGGCCTTCTTCAGATAGGTCTCGACCTTCAGCTTGAATTCGTTCATTTCTTCTTGGAGAGTGTGAACGTGTGGCCCCTGACGTCTTCGAGGTTCGTGTTGGTCTTGGATGCGACTTCCCTTGCCGTCTCGCCAATGGCCGCGTCTTCGAGCGCGGACTTGAGGGCCCTGATTTTCACCGTCTTGTTCTTTCGCATCATTGTCATGAGTTCTTCAATGAAGGCGTCTGTTACTCCCGCCTTGCCGATGTTCATCGTCTTTGTGTTTTCCATTTTTCTTATCCCGACAAATGTTTCTTGCATTCGTCGCAGACGTATCTCTCGTCCACGAGCCATGTAAGCCATCTCTGCCTGCTGCAGGAGTGGCATGTCCCCTGAATTGGGAATTTGTTCTTCCTTGCGCCGGATGGAGTCTCGCCGAATTCGCCCAGCCCCCGCTGGCCTTCTTCGCGACTGCGTCCGGCCGTCTTTTTTCTCATCAGCTGCACCAGTCTTCCAGAGTCTTTCCTTTCCTGCCGCTCTTGCGCTGTATCTTCTTCAGGCTGAATGCCTTGTAAAGTAATTTCTCCTTTCTCAATAAAACAAGGGCGTTGGGCGTGATGCTCGGCGCGACCAGCATGGCAATGACGTCCTCCTTAAGGTGGCTTGTGAGCCAGTCCCGGTATCGCTTGAGCTGCAGCGCGGCAGGCAGGCCCGCCCGCTGGCTTTTGAGCTCTATGACCGCGTATTTGCCGCCTATCTTGCCGTATATGTCGAAGAAGCCGAGCGGGCTGCGGTAGCCCGTGGATTTTACCGTCAGGCCCTCGTCGATGAGGCGGGGGTTTTCAACGAGGTATTTTTGCATGTCCTGCTCGTTGTGCGACAGTTCCAGCTTTGTCGTGTCCGCAAGGCCGTCGTAGGCGCGGTAGTCGTGGAGCTTTTCGACCTTTATCCTGATTTCCTCGTAGGGGGCGATTGTCCTCTGGCTGTGGATTAGGAGGGCGCCGGATTCGTTCTCGACTGCGGTGTCCGTGGGCGGCGACATCCAGTTCAGGGGCTTGAAGCCGGAAAGGCTGTGTATTATAAGCGTCGTGTCCGGCTTTAGGAGTATCACCCTGTCGCCTGCGCCGGCTATGGAGCGGCTCCTGCCCCAGTATTCTACAGCGCACCTGCAGGCGATGACTATCGTCTTGGCCGCGTCAACGTCCTCCTGCAGCGTCCGGCAGATGGCTGCGTTGTCCTGCATATGGTAGGGATATTGGCGGCGCGAAAGAAAAGCCCCTCACGGGTATATCGTCGTGTTGTGGCCGGGGACGTAGCTGCTGTTGTACCTGCCAACCACTGGGAAGGGCAGGAAGTCGACCGAGGCGCCCTCGCAGAGGCTGAAGTCGGTTGCGCAGCAGTCCTCCCTGATGCAGTACCAGGATAGCCGCCGCTTTTCCACGCACTCGCCGCGGATGCATGATTGTGTTGAGCCGCAGTAGTCCACAAGGTACGTTACTTTCTCCCTTGTGCATCGGGAGGCGTACGTCCCGGGATTCTGGCACGTGTACGTTATGTAATCGCGTACCGAATGGCCGCTTGACGAGCAGTAGGGCTTGCCGTAGTGGTCTATGCCGCAACTCTCGTCGCGTGCGCATTCCGTGCCCTGTATAGTCGTCGTAGTGATCCTGGGGGCTAGAGTATACTCACTGCCGTACACCAGCGGCCTGGTCGTGGTCGTCGGCCGCGTCTGGCATTCGCCCTTGCCGTCCTTGCATTCCAGGGGCGTCGGGCAGTATTCCACGTATTCCGCTCCCCCAACGCTGGTGCACGCCCTCCCTCCCCCGGCCGTCGGCGTGCATATTCGAGTCACGTATTCTCCGAATATGCTGTCCCCCCTGCATTTGTAGACGCCGGTGTATCCAGTGCTCCCGCAGTCCGTGTCGGCAGCGCATTCCTGGCGCGCCGGTTGCGTGGTGCCGGGCGTCGTCGTGCCTGTCGGGACCGCTAGGATGAACGCTAATAACAGCACTATGGAGAGCGAAAGCCCAACCGCAAGGACTACCCACGGTTTCATAGTCATAACCCGCTTTTTTGACGAGGGTAGTTAAATTTAACATGCGGCTGTATTTAAAGGCTTTAGGGATTGCCTTCAGAG